>JBGZFC010000046.1:0-9186 GCA_041846575.1 Bacteroidota bacterium | reverse complement strand
TGCTGACGGAAATCTTACGCTCGAATATACCCATATATGATGTTTTTCTTAAAGAATGTAATACTGAAACGGTACTTGCAAAAAAAAAGAATACAAATCCGTTCTGTGTTTTGCAAACAAAGGTAAGTAAATTTTGGAAATCGGGCAAATATATTTGTAACTCTTTTTCGTAAGTTCAAATATACCTATTTACCGGCCTCTTCTTTTAGTTTTTCGGCATAATTTTCCAAGTTTTTTTCAAAATGCTCTATTGCTTCCGACAATTTTCCGTAAAATTCGCCTCCGGAAGCATTTAAGTGTCCACCGCCACCAAAGTATTTGGCTGCAAATTCGTTACAGGGAAATTTATTTTGCGAACGTAATGACAATTTTATCAAATCATCATCTTCTCGGATGAATGTTGAAAAAATAATATCTTTAATTCCCAAAGGATAATTTACGAAACCTTCCGTATCGCCTTTCGTTATTTCGAACTGCTTTTGGTCTTCTTTTGAAAGATAGATAAGCGCGCTATGCAGTTCGGGATATATTTTCATTCTCTGCATAAGTGTAAAACCCAACAGGCGGAATCGATTTTCCGATAAATTGTTATACACTTTTGTATAAATGGCGTCTTTATCTATCCCTTTTCTGAGCAAAAGACTGATTATCTGAAAAATCTCCGCATCGTTGGAATTGAATGTAAAACCACCTGTATCGGTCATCATTCCGGTATATATGCACTCAGCCTCTGTAGAAGTCATTTCATCATATTTATCTGCTTGAAAAAATAGTCTGAAAATCAATTCACTCGTTGACGATATCTGCGTATGAGAAATTACCACATCAAATATATCTCCCGGATATAAATGGTGGTCAATCAGAACTTTATGAGCCTTAGCTTTTTCTAAAAATTTGCCCATATCGCCTACACGTTTCGGAATATTATAATCTAAACTGAAAATTAAATCTGATGTTTCAATTATTGTTTGAGCTGCTTCGGGATTATATTCGAATATTTTAATTTGATTACTTCCATGCATCCATCGCAGAAAATATGGAAAAGAGTTTGGTACAATTATGTGCACATTTTTTCCAATTCTAAGCAAATAGTTATATAGAGCGAGAGATGAACCTAAGGCATCTCCATCGGGCGATAAGTGAGTTGTTATAAGGATTTGCTCACTCTCTTTAATCAGTCGAAAAACCGATTTTATGTTGTCTGATAAGATAATATCGGTAAGTTGTACTTTATAATTCATAGTTCGTAATTTATAATAAATGCTCCATCTTGGGATACATCATGATACTTTATATTCAAGTTGTTACACTCTTCTATTAACTGTTTTCGGTAGTATGCCGATAAAGTGTTTTCGATAACCACTATTGATGGTCGAAATATTTTATTTAAATGCGAAATAGAAAAAGTTTTATCGTTACCGATAATCAAAATATCAGCAGGAAAATATTCATCTTCAATAATATTATTATATTCATTATCAGAAAGATGCACTACTACTGCATTTTGGTATGGCACTATTCCATTATCCGGAATATCGAGCGAATAACGTTTTCCTCTGTGAAACAGACCTATCTCGCTTTCTCCCGTTTTGTTATAAACCACCAATTGAGTAGGTTGTTCATTAAGCAATGAGAAAGTATCTGTTGTAAGTAAAAATATTAATGACAATAGAGTTAATATCAAATATTTAGGTCGTTTATTAACCCAAAATAAGGTAACCGATAAAATTAATGCAATAACTAAAAACAGTTGGATTGTGGTAATATATAAATCGGATATTTGTGCAAAAAGTAAATTTTCTATCGTAGAAGATATTTTAAGTACCGTAGTTACAAGTGAATGGAGTATCCATCTGAATATGAGGAATATTGTTGAAAATATTTTCAATCCGCTAAGTGTCAATAATTTAAATACAACAACAGATATTACCGAATAAATAATTACTCCTACCAACGGAACTATTAGCATATTGGCAATGAAAAAATAGGTGGGAAATGTACCGAAATAGTGCAAAACTATCGGAAATACTCCCAACTGTGCCGCCAATGAAACTGTAAACAGATTCCAAATATATTTCGCAACCCTATTTGCGGGTAAAATCAATCTATCGAGAATAGGTTGGAAAAACAGAATCGATAATACAGCTACAAAACTCATCTGAAAGCTAATATCAAACAGAGAGTAGGGGAATATTATCAGAATAATAAAAGCGGCTATTGCTACTGTATTGTATGTAAATCCTTTACGATAAATTAAACTGCCCAAACAATAAACAGTCAGCATAATCACGGCTCGCAAAACCGAAGGCGAAAACCCGGTAATAAACGCATAAAACCATAAAGCCAAAATAATAAGTAACTGTCTAATTTGAAACATATTACCACGTTTCCCAAAAAATGAAAATATGGTGGAAAAAATAATAAAAACAATACCAACATGCAATCCACTTACCGCCAAAATATGCGATGTTCCCGATTTACGAAACGACTCTTTCAAATCGTCGGTCAAAAAGTTTTTATAACCTATTGTAAGTGCTGTAATAAAGGCAAAAGTATCTGAATCTAAATTAAAGGAAGCGTAATAAGCAATTATTTTGGCTCTTATTCTCTGTGAAATTGTTGAAATGTTATCAACTCTTTTTCCTGTTTTTTGCCAATTGGAAGATGAGAGATAAGTGGTAGCACTATAACCCTTTATCTTCATAAATCTCTCGTAATCAAAATCATCGGGATTGCCAAAATTTTTAAACGATTGCAATTTAGAGCGAAAAATAATCTCATCGCCCGGTGCAAGCAAATAAGCAAAAGAGTCCTTTTGAAGATAAACAATTACTTTTTTATCGTTTGGGTATTTCAGTCGGATATTGCAAGCAACGGAACGCGGTTTTTCGGACGGAATATCCATAATATATCCAACATAGTAGTTTTCATCATCTGAAAAAGTATAGGTCGATTGTTTATCGTGATAAGAGAATATCATCGAAATCAAACCGATAATAAAGATGTTGAGTCCCAATCCGTATAGCCATCGCAACAAAAATTGTCTCTCTCTCTTTATCGTGAAAGAGATAATCATCACAATTGCCCCGACAACCGCAATATAAACGGCAAAAGGTACAACTGCCAGATAATAGTTTATCAAAATGGCAACTATTACCGGAATAAGCAATTTAAAAAAAGGAATTCTTGAAATTAAGTCACTCATAACCTGTAAGTTTATGAGAGAAAAATTAAAGAGCTTTCAATTTATTTATAGTTTCAACCGGATTTGGTGAAGAAAAAACGAAACTGCCGGCTACTAAAACATCGGCACCTGCATCCACCAATTTTTTTCCCGTTTCGAGATTTACTCCACCATCTACTTCAATAAGTGTATCTAAGTTTTTACGAAGTATCATCTCTTTTAGTTTAGATACTTTTTCTACGGTTTGCTCTATAAATTTTTGTCCGCCAAATCCAGGATTTACCGACATAAGCAATACCATATCCAATTCGTATATAATATCTTGCAACAAATCGACAGGTGTATGCGGATTGAGTGTAACGGCTGCTTTCATGCCGTGTTTTTTAATTTCTTGTATAACCCTATGCAAATGTGTGCACGCTTCATAATGCACATTCATATACGTGGCACCTGTAGCTGCTACTTGAGTAACAAATTTTTCAGGCGATACTATCATCAAATGCACGTCAAGCGGTTTGTCGGTTTTGTTTTTCAACAAATCGATGACAGGAAATCCAAAAGAAATATTTGGCACAAAAACACCATCCATAATATCGAGATGTATCCAATCAGCTTTGCTGTTGTTTAACATTTCGATATCCTTTTCAAGATTCAGAAAATCAGCAGATAAAAGTGAAGGAGCTATTAAAGGAAACATATCTTTTTTAGTTTTATTTCTCAAAGATAATAAATTATCAATTCAGAATAAAACTATTTTCTTTAATAGATAGTTTTCTCTCTACATGTAGAGCAAGTGCAAATTGCCTTATAATATTGATGCTCAGCGTAGTTGGCATTGGACTTTTTTTATCTGTAAAGATTGAATTTAAATGACTTTTTTGAGTAAAATTTATCATACGCGCTTCGTTTTATAAAATAGAAACGCATTATCGAATAGATTATTATTGGAATGAAAATATTTTTTAGACACAAGACGCAAAAATCAAAACACAAGGCTTTTATGACTCTAATCTCTGTTTCTTGCAAAAAACGTTAACTAAAAACTACATTTACTTCACTTTCGACTTATACATCGCCCATCGCTCCATCACGGTTTTAACGTAGTTCACGGTTTCATCGCCTCTGAAATATCCCGATTTGCAAACAGGGTCTTTATAGTATTGCTCCAAACGCTTTAATTGAACGTATTTTTCGACGCTTCCATCCCAAATATCCTTATTAGAAGCATATTTTTCGGCAAGTGCCCGCGCATCTGCAATGTGCCCGATACCACCGTTGTATGAAGCCAAAGCCATTTTTATTCTTTCATCGGATGATTTAATCGATGAAAATATATCCAATAAGCTTTTAAGATATTTGGCTCCGGTTTTAATGTTTATTTCGGGATCAAACAGCTCTGCTTTAGATACGCCAAGAGTGGCGGCTGTGGGTGGCATTAATCCCATCAACCCTATAGCTCCTGCCCACGATTCGCCATCGGTACTAAAAGTTGATTCATGATAAGAAATAGATGCCAATAGTCGCCAATCAATACCATACTCTTTGCCATATTTTTTAAAATAAACATCGAATGGAGAAATAACTCCGTGAGAGATAATGTCGTTATACGAATATGCCGATTCGGAATGAAAGCCTTTTGCCTCTTCAAAATAACGCTTTGTAATTCTGAAATGACTTGGCTCAGAATTCCACTGCTGAAACCAACTATCCAATGAATCGGCAAGTATCGGCATATCTTTTCGTACAGCCCATGAAGTACGTTGGTCGAAACTTACGGGCAGGTGTATATCTATATTTTTGAAATAGGTTTGATTTAATTGGGCAAGTTTATGCTCCGCTACAGTATATTTTATTTCGCCGGATGAAACCATTCGAATTAAATCCTCTGTTACTATGGTATCTTCCGAATTGGTTTTTATTTCGATTCCACCACCCAATTCGGCATTCAAATTGAGCATCCGCTGCTCGAATTTGGTGTTTTTAACTACGTGTATCTCTTTGCCTATCAGCTGTGTTACATCGGTAATTAAAGTATCTGCCTTCAAATTGCGTTGTACCAAGACTTGATGCGAAACTTCACTCAATCCGCAATAAATCAGAGAATCTTTCAGCTGATTTTCTACCGGAACACTATATGCTATCATATCTCCAACTCCGCTTTGAAGCATAGAAATAAGCATATTGGGATTTTGTGCAACCACAATTTGTAGTTCGAGACCTTGTTTCTTGCAGAAATTGTTTATCATATCGTAATGATAACCCATTTCCTGGTCACGATAAATAAAATAAGATACGGATGTGTTTAGTGTAATAACGCGAAGTGTATCTTTTTCAACGATTTGCGGGAAATCGTACGATAATACTTCTTGTTTATTATTACAAGAAAAAAGAAACGGCAAAAAACAGAGCCAGAAATAAAATAGTTTTCTCATAATATTTCTATTTTAGACGATTTGTAATTAGCTAAAAGCTTTTAGTAATTTGATTCGTATTGGATTTATTCCACGCGAAAGGATTCGCTCGGAAGCAAGGGATATTGGCTTTGTTGTTGTTCTGATAATCGTTCTTCCTGTCATTTCGAACAAAGTGAGAAATCTGTTCTTTGGGCTGATATCCATTGGCGATTGGCTGTCAGCTTTTGTAGGAAATATTATAAAAATGCCTTAAGTATTGGCTCTTGTGTATTGCATCTCAAAAAAACAGATACTTCATTTCGCTAAAAGCTCCATTCGGTATGACAATACAGTAATGTATTTTACTTTCAATACTCCTCCATTAAACGATATAAAGTCTTTTATCTTGATTCTTGTGTCTTGTGTTTAAAAAAAACTAAACATTAAATCTGAAATGCATCACATCGCCGTCCTGAACTATATATTCTTTTCCTTCAACACTCATTTTTCCGGCTTCTTTTACAGCTGCTTCAGAACCAAAATTGATAAAATCTTCGTATTTAATAACTTCGGCACGAATAAAACCTTTTTCAAAATCGGTATGAATAACTCCGGCACATTGTGGTGCTTTCCAACCTTTTTTAAAAGTCCATGCACGAACTTCGGGTTCACCGGCAGTGAAATATGTCAGCAAATTAAGCAATTTATATGCCGATCTGATTAAACGACTTACGCCCGATTCTTTCAACCCGATTTCGGAAAGAAACATTTCACGCTCTTCGTATGTTTCAAATTCAGCAATTTCCGATTCTATTTTTGCTGCTACAACCAAAATTTCGGCGTCTTCATTCTTAACCGATTCTCTTACGGCATCAACGTGTTTATTCCCCGATACGGCACTTTTTTCATCCACGTTACAAACATACAAAACGGGTTTCGATGTAAGCAAAAACAACTCTTTGGCTATTCTATTCTCATCTTTTGTATCGAAAGTAACAACACGAGCCGATTCTCCTCTTAGCAAAACTTCACGAATTTTACTATACACTTCAAAAGCCAATTTTGCATCTTTATCCCCGCCTGTTTTAGCCTGTTTTTCAACTTTTTGAATGCGCGATTCAATAGTTTCAAGGTCTTTCAATTGTAGTTCTGAATCGATAATCTCTTTATCGCGAACAGGATTTACCGTACCGTCAACGTGTGTAACATTTTCGTCATCAAAACATCGTAAAACGTGAATTATAGCATCGGTTTGACGAATATTGCCTAAGAATTTATTTCCCAATCCTTCGCCTTTGCTTGCTCCTTTTACCAATCCGGCAATATCTACAATTTCTATTGTTGTTGGCACAATTCTTTGAGGATTTACCAATTCTGCAAGTTTATTAAGTCGTTCGTCGGGAACGGTTATTACTCCCACATTGGGTTCTATAGTGCAAAACGGAAAATTAGCCGCTTGCGCACGAGCATTTGATAAACAGTTGAAAAGTGTTGATTTACCTACGTTTGGAAGTCCTACTATTCCGCATTGTAAAGCCATTATATCTTATTTTTTAGTTGTTTTTAGAATGTATATTTATTTGCGGTTGCAAAGGTACAAAAAAAGAGCGTTAGTTAATATTTAACGTTTTGGTTTATTTGTTCTTTCGCTTTTACCTTTGCCTTTAGCTCGCAACTGTTTCGATTTTTGATTAAAATTTGAAATCTCTTTTTTTGAATTTGAACTTTTCGATTTTTGATAATTCTCTTTCGTTTTTTGTTTCTTAGAAGTTTCACTTACGCTTGACGAATCGGCTATGGCAGCTTTTATGACTCTCAATTCTTTATCTTCCAAAAAACGCCAATCACCAATTCCTATACCTTTTAAGGTAATATTCATTATTCTGACACGTTCCAATTTTACAACTTCATATCCCAAATATTCACACATTCTTCTGATTTGGCGATTCAATCCTTGAACGAGAACTATTTTAAAAATAAATTCCGATATTTTTTCAACCTTACATTTTTTTGTCATTGTACCTAAAATAGGTATTCCGGAAGACATTTTTTTTACAAATTCATCCGTAACAGGTTTATCTACAGTTACTATATACTCTTTTTCGTGTTTGTTTCCGGCACGAAGTATTTTATTTACAATATCTCCGTTGTTGGTCAGAAAAATCAATCCTTGCGAATCCTTATCCAATCTGCCTATAGGAAAAATTCTTTCGTGATAACCAACAAAATCTACAATATTGTTTTTTTCGCTTTTTTCTGTTGTACTAACAACTCCACGCGGTTTGTTCAAAGCGATTAAAACAAATTTTTCTTCCTCTTTAGGTTCAATAAGCAACCCATTTACTAAAACTTTGTCTTTGTTTGAAACAAGCATACCTACTTCGGCACGTTTGCCGTTGACGATAACTTGTCCCGATTCTATATATTTGTCGGCTTCTCTTCGAGAACATAGTCCGCTTTCTGAAATAAATTTATTTAAACGAATCTTCGAAGATGGCATTTCGGCATAATCAAAAGTAACTTTACTATTATTCATACAATTATAAATCAAACCATTTTTTTTGATTATCGGCTACTGTTTTTTTAAGAAAATGACAACTGCAACATTCTTTCAATAGGTTTCACAGCCTTAACTCGAAGTGCCTCATCGATAAAAATTTCAGATTTTTCATCTTTCAAACAGAGATATAGTTTTTCTAATGTATTCATTTTCATATAGAAACACTCGTTACAGGCACAAGTAGAATCTTCGGGTGGAGCAGGAATAAACACCTTATCCGGATTTTCTTTTTGCATTTGATGCAAAATTCCGGCTTCGGTAGCCACAATAAATTGTTTCACATCCGATTTACCGGCAAATTTCAATATAGAAGATGTAGAACCAATGTGATCGGCAATTTCCAACAAATATTTAGGACATTCGGGATGAGCCAACAATAGTGCTTCAGGGTACTCTTTTTTGAGTTCTATGATTTTATCCATCGAAAACTGTTGATGAACATGGCATGCTCCGTCCCACAAAAGCATATTTCTTCCTGTTAATTTATTTATGTAATCGCCCAAATTTTTATCCGGTCCGAAAATTATTTTTTCATCCTTTGGAAGCGAATCCACAACTTGTTTCGCATTTGTAGAAGTTACCACAATATCGGTCAATGCCTTTACTGCAGCAGTAGTATTTACATAAGAAATTACGGTATAATCGGGATATTTGTTTACAAATTTCTCAAATTCATCGGCAGGACAACTATCGGCAAGTGAACATCCGGCTTCTGCATCGGGAATAAAAACTCGTTTTTCGGGTGAAATAATTTTTGCGGTTTCTGCCATAAAATGCACTCCGCAGAGAACAATAATATCGGCAGTAGTTTTTGCCGCCCATTGTGCTAAAGCTAAACTGTCTCCTACATAATCAGCTATATCTTGAATATCAGAATTTTGGTAAAAATGCGCCATAATAACTGCATTTTTTTCTTCTTTCAGTCTCTTTATTTCTTCAATGAGTTTTCTTTTTTCCATAATAAATAATATATAGTTTATTGATTTAAAAAAATATATGATGATAATAATTGTATGTTGATAGTGTTGAAAGATTTTCTACTATTTATT
>JBGZFC010000045.1:0-4162 GCA_041846575.1 Bacteroidota bacterium | reverse complement strand
ACATGGCGGCAACGGCTTGGAACTTGAAGAAAATGATGGAAAGACTCAAAGAGAATTTCTTGAATTTTATTTTCCGATGGGTTTTACAGCGATATAATTATTCTCTCCCATTGTAATTTGAATTTATAAGGGGAGACTAACTACAAAAATACATTTTCCTTTTGAATAATCTAAATTTTCGCGGCTTTTGTGCGGTTACAGACAACATTACAAGTAATTAACAAACCACTATGAAGTTTTTTTAATCAAATCCGGCATTATACCATCTATTCTAATCTCTATCAACTGCCGACAGATAATCTATAATATCAATTGCCGTCCACTTTAAAATATTGTTATTGCTTGACAGTAATTCAACTCAATAATCAAAGTGTTCGTAGAGCAATTCATGATTTTCTGAACCGATTTTCAGTAACTCTTTCACAAATCTATACTTAATTTTTGGATTTTGATAATTTAGTTTTTCAAGATATGTTTTTGTAGGTTTTAGTTGATTTCTAATTGTGAGTTTTTGGGTATTCTGTTTAATAACGTTTTGTGGCTATTTTATTTTTTCTTTATATATTTAATATCGAATAACGTCCTTATTTTAACAATCTGCTTCGTGCGAGTTTTTTCCTCTTTTTCTTGTTGCTACTTTAACTTTTTACCGAAAGAGCTTTCCCAATCTTTTTTTGAAAATGGTTTCAAATTCTCTCTTTTTAGAATACTTATCAAACCGTCTAAATTATTTTTAAAGTTTGGGTTCATCCAATCTTTGGGAATAAATCCGACACAATGATTCGAAAAATATAATTTTCCAAGAAAATAGTTCCCCGTCAAACTATCTTCCTTATCCTCTTCTGCAGGGAAAGTATAATAAGCCTCAATTATGTCATATTCTATTTTTTTTCTTGGATTTTGCCATTTGGTCATTGGCAATATTCTTATAAAATACTCTTTATAAGTATTTTCAAAGAATAAATCGCTATGTAATTGGAAATCTGCTTCATGCAAAAAAGAATATTTTTTCGATTTGAGTCTTTTTATACATCTCTTTCGTTCAAAATATTCATGTCCCAGAAAAGCTATTCCTCCAAAGATAAATACCATCACACTCCAAACAATAAGCCCCATAATTAACGAATACCGTAAACTATTTTTTCCGTCGATGAAAGAAATGAGACATGATAAACCTCCAAATATAACTCCTAAAGCGCATCCAGGCTTAAAATAATCCTTAAAAGTTTCCTTTCTAATGATTTGCATTTCATCCATTTTTTACTTGCTCTTATTCATGTTTGTCCCTGTTTGCACATATTTATAATCAAGTCACACTTTTTTTCATAGACAGAATACTCTTCATTGTCTGGATCTAATTAACTTCAAAATCCCATTACCCTTCCAACGCCTTAATATTCTCTTTCAACACCGCGATTTTACTTTCGGCATCGGCTTGTTTTTTGCGTTCGTTTTCCACAATTTCGGGTTTAGCATTTTGTACAAAGCGTTCATTGCTAAGTTTTTTCAATACCGATTGCAAGAATCCTTCCAGATAATCAAGTTCGGTTTGTAACTTCTTAATTTCGGCTTCTTTATCCAATTTATCGGCAAGTGGAACGGTGTATTCCGTTGTTCCAACCAAAAATCCTGCCGCGCCGATTTGCTTTTCGTTTACCGAAGTGATAGAGTTTAGATTTGCCATTTTGATAATAGCATTATCAAGTTTTCCATTGTGTTCTCCCACAATTTGCAGCTCCAACTCTTCTTTTTGAGCGATGTTTTTCTCCAATCGGATTGTACGAATACCTGCCACTATTTGCTTTACCTCTTCAAAATCGGAAAGTAGTTGCGTGTCAATCGCACTCGCCTCGGGTTGAGATGCGTACATAATACTCTCTCCCGATTGACGCTCATAAACCGCTTGCCACAACTCTTCCGTGATAAACGGCATAAATGGATGCAGAAGTCGCAATAAACTGTCGAAAAACTCTAAGGTTGCCTCCAAAGTAGCTTTATCGATAGGTTGCTGATATGCAGGTTTCACAAGTTCGAGATACCACGATGAAAACTCATCCCAGAAAAGTTTATAAATCAACATCAACGCTTCCGACAAACGATATTTCGAGAACAAATCGTCCATTTCGGCAATGGTTTCCGAAAGTTTGTTGCGGAACCAGTCAATAGCAATTTTCGACGAATCGGGTTGGACGATAGTTTCACTTACTTCCCATCCTTTTACCAATCGGAAAGCATTCCATATCTTGTTATTGAAGTTTCGTCCTTGCTCGCAAAGTGTTTCATCGAAAAGCAAGTCGTTTCCGGCTGCCGACGAAAGCAACATTCCCATACGCACGCCATCGGCTCCGTATTTGTCCATCAATTCGATAGGGTCGGGCGAATTGCCGAGTTGTTTCGACATTTTACGTCCGAGTTTATCGCGTACAATTCCCGTGAAATATACATTTCGAAAACATGGTTCGTTGCGATATTCGTAGCCTGCCATAATCATACGTGCAACCCAGAAAAAGATAATATCGGGTCCGGTAACCAAATCGTTGGTAGGATAATAATATATAACATCTTTATTTTCAGGATTATTGATGCCGTCGAAAACCGAAATGGGCCACAACCACGATGAAAACCATGTATCAAGCACATCTTCATCTTGCTTCAAATCATCAATGGTAAGCGGATAATCCACCTGTGCTTTTGCTTTTTCAAACGCCTCTTCTTTGGTCATTGCAACCACGTAACCACCTTGCGGAAGGAAGTATGCCGGTATTTGATGTCCCCACCACAACTGGCGACTGATACACCAATCTTTGATGTTTTCCATCCAGTGGCGATATGTGTTTTTATATTTTTCGGGATAAAATTTAATAGTATCATTTTCGACCAAATCGAGTGCCGGTTTTGCCAAATAGTCCATTTTCAAAAACCATTGCATAGATAGTTTTGGTTCGATTACTTCATTAGTGCGTTCGGAAAAACCCACTTTGTTGGTATAATCTTCAACCTTTTCCAACAATCCGGCTTCAAGCAAATCTTTTTCTATTTTTTTACGCAACTCAAATCTATCCATTCCGGCATATTGCGATCCGTTTTCGTTTAATGTGCCGTTATCGTTGAAAATATCGATAGATTCAAGATTGTACTTCTCGCCCAACATATAGTCGTTCACATCGTGAGCAGGTGTAACTTTCAGGCATCCCGTTCCAAACTCAATATCGACATAATCATCCTCAATAACAGGAATTGCACGATTAATGAGCGGTACAATCACTTTTTTACCTTTCAGATGTGCCGTTTTTGGATTGTCGGGATGGATACAAAGGGCTGTATCTCCCATTATTGTTTCGGGACGAGTGGTAGCAATCACAGCATAAGAATCTTCTCCATAAATTTTGTAGCGAAGATAATAGAGTTTGCCGTTAACCTCTTTATGGATTACCTCTTCATCGGATAGTGCGGTTAATGCTTTCGGGTCCCAATTAATCATACGTACTCCGCGATAAATCAGTCCTTTTTCGTATAAATCGCAAAAGACACGCAACACGCTTTCGGAACGCTTTTCGTCCAACGTAAAGGCGGTTCTGTCCCAATCGCACGAAGCTCCGAGTTTTTTTAATTGCTCAAGAATAATTCCGCCATGTTCGTGTGTCCAATCCCAAGCATATTTCAAAAACTCTTCGCGAGTAAGGTCGCTCTTTTTAATTCCTTGCGATGCCAACCTATCCACCACTTTGGCTTCTGTTGCTATAGATGCGTGGTCTGTACCCGGCACCCAGCAGGCATTCTTTCCCAAAATACGAGCACGACGCATCAGCACGTCTTGAATTGTATTATTTAGCATGTGTCCCATGTGCAACACTCCGGTTACATTTGGCGGTGGGATAACTATTGTAAAAGGTTCGCGTTCATCGGGTTCTGAATGAAACAGTTTGTTGTTCATCCAATATTGATACCACTTATTTTCTACTTCCGAAGGATTGTATTTGCTTGAAATTTCCATATTATTTTTATTTGAGTTGCAAAAGTACAAAAAAAGATGAGATTATATATAACTATTGCAAATGAAGAGTTACGAATGAATACTATATAGTGGAATAAACAAGAAAATACAGAAATCTTTGTTTAAAACTTATAAAATATTTTGAATGTTTTTAATAGTTAAAAAATT
>JBGZFC010000044.1:0-8956 GCA_041846575.1 Bacteroidota bacterium | reverse complement strand
CAGAACTCAATATCAAGAATATTAGCGATATACAATATAAAATCAATAGAAGACCAAGAAAAAATCTAAATTACAAACAACCATTCAAAATTTTTTATAACTTTGTAAATAACAAAATTGCATTTGCTTGTTGAATCTACCTAAATTACAAACAACCATTCAAAATCTTTTATAACTTTGTAAACAACAAAATTGCATTTGCTTGTTGAATCTACCTGTAATATTTTAGTGAAATTTCATCTATTAATTATGGGATTTATTATTAAAAAGCTATATTTGAAAAATTTAAAAATTATTCCTTTTATGAAAACAAAATTTCTATTTTTATTTCTAATCTCCATCTTGTATAGCTGTAGTCCTGAAAATGTTGATGTCAATATTGATGCAGATGCACCAAATCAAATTCTGATGCTAAAGGTTGGTTATACAACAAACGTTTTTGAAGGTGGCACTATATTGGACTTTTCAAAGCAAAGCGAAAGTTTTTCCATTATAAGTGAATATGTAGAACCATGTGATTTTGGTAGTGTTAAACTTATTTATAAAGAACTGAATCAAATTATTTTTGCAGGGACTATTCTTTGGGGTGGATTAGGAGAGATGACGTTCCCTGAAAAACTGGAACCCGCACAATCTTTTAAGTATGTTACAACCAACGACCTGCATTTTCCAAATGGGTTTGAAGATGTATTTAATCCAAACAATAGTGAATTGGATTATGGAAAAGCGTGGCTATCCGTTCAGGGTTTAGTAAAAGTCCGGGAATTTTTAGCTGAAAATCCTAACCAAAAAGCAAAAATGTTTCTTTTCACTCCAAGTGTCGGTATAGGCAATCCGGCGGAATGGTATTGGATAATCTATCTTAAAAAGTAAATTATTACCCAAATAATTATGGGAAATAATTCTGTTTTGCTATTAGAAATTTCAGGATAATGTTTTTATGTAATTCTGAATACTGAGTAACGACCTTGAAAAAATTTTGTGAACTGTTTGTGTGCTTGTATTCAATTTCTTTGCGATATCTTTAGCCGAAATGCTCTCCAAACGCATCCAAAAGGTATTTTGGCTCAACTTAGAACTGTTTTTTAAGCATCATGCACAATTTGTAACAGTTCTTTCTTTTCTATATTATCGTATGCGGATAATATAGATTTCTCACTTCGTTCGAAATGACAGAATCGCCCTTAGTCAATGACAAAAACGAACGAATGTCGGGATTTTGAGACAGCCCCTTTATTCTCATCAATTGCTTGTAATTATATTTTATCTGATGTTTGCAAAGTGAAACAAAAATACTAATTTTATCCTTTTTAAACACCCTGTCAATGATAAAATGAGAGAAAAAATGTATGACAAAAATGTGTAAACTTTTTGGGGGGATACGACAAACTTATCATTTAGGCGATAAAGTATTTTGTCGTACGGCAATGATAAATCAGCAGTTATTTTTCAAAAATAACTGCTGATTCGTAAAAACTTTTCATTATTAACATTATATCATCTCTTCTATGTTCCAAACAAAAGCACGTAACCCAAGGTTTGGATATTCAGAGTCAAGTTCTCGCAAATAATTGAGTAATAGTGGTACTCTGTCGTCTTCTACTATCGTAAGTATAGCGTTGTTTACCGATGGCCATGCATGGCTTCCGTAGTGAGGTTCTCCGCTTTGGCTTCCTCGTCCGAAAACCTCTCTCCATGATGAAAATCCGCTTATATTCAGTTTCGACAAGTCTCTCACTATTTGGCTATAGTGTGCTTGGTCTAACATTATCATTACCGCTTTCATTCTTCTTCTGTTTTAATAAGTGTTTGAGTTAAAGTTGCATTGTAGCGTTGCACACGTTCGTAATGTCTTTTACGTTGACGTTTTACGCCAAATCCTCCGAAAATAGAGTATAGCACAGGAATAAGCACCAAAGTAATAACTGTTGAGAATGTCATACCTCCGATAATAGCGATACCCAATGATTGCCACATCTCAGAGCCTTGTCCGGTACCTATTGCTAATGGCACCATTCCTAATATTGTGGTAAATGTAGTCATCAACACAGGACGCAGTCTTGACCTGCCGCCATCGATTACCGCTGTAATGATAGACATACCTCGCTCGCGATTCAGATTGATGTAATCGACTAAAACGATACCGTTTTTCACAACCATACCTACAAGCATTATCAACCCTACAAGTCCCATCATTCCAACAGGTTCTCCTGTGATTGATAATAATAGCAGTGAGCCGACAAAAGCAAACGGAATGGATAGAACAATTATAAACGGATATGTAAGTGATTCAAATTGAGAAGCCAAAACGATATAAACTAATATACTAACGATAAGTAAAAGTAAGCCTAAATCGCTGAATGCTTCTTGTTGGTCTTTTACCGAACCACTTATTTCCACCTGTATGCCGGATGGGATGTCTAAAGTAGAAATGGCATCATTCACGTCTGCAGTGATATCGCTCAATGCTCGTTTGTATATGGAGCCTTTTACCGAAACTATACGTTCTCTGTCTTGACGGTCTATTTGTGGTAATGATGAGCTTTCTACCACCTTACCTAAGTCACGAACACGAATGCCAACACCCATAGGGTTGTAAATAAGTATATTTTCTATATCTTCTATTGATTGACGATAAGCTTCGTCGTAACGTACACGAATATCATACTCTTCGCCATCTTCGCGAAACTGTGTCATTGTGAGACCATTTATTCGGTTTCTTATGGCATTTGCCGCGGTAGCCATAGTTAGTCCGTTGAGTGAAAGTTTTTCTCTGTCGAAATCGATACGATATTCTATTCGATAATCTTTGCGTGTAATGACTACGTCGCGAAGTCCTTCAATCTTATCTAATTTCTCTTTCATTTGGGCAGCGAGTTTATCTGTCTCCTCTAAGTTGTAACCGTAAATATCTACGGTCATATTACTTCCGCTGCTCATTCCTCCTTGATTACCTCCCGGTGTAACGACAAATTTGTTTACTTCGGGCATCGAAGCCAAATCGGCACGCAATTCGTCAGAAATATCAAAAATAGATTTTTTCCTGAACTTGGCTTCTTTTGTACGAATACTGAAGCTAATGATGTTGGAGCCGTTATTTTGCAATGATGCATATATATTGTTGTCATCGGCAGTTCCTACGGAGAAAGATGAAATAAGTATTTCCGGATATTTCTCTTCAATCATTTTTGCAATGCGGTGTCCTGTTTCTCGAGCAATCTCCATGCGTGTTCCGGTTGGCAACTCAACACTCATAGATATAACGTTATTGTCGGATGCCGGCATAAATTCAGTTTTCAGTGTTAGTGCACTAATAACGATACCGGCTATTGCAATAATGCTGATAACTCCCAGCGAGAGTTCTCTTCTTCGAGTTATTCTATTTAGAAGTTTAGCATAAATTTCATCGAGTTTGTTCAGGAGAGGTATTATATTTCTGTTGTACCATTTATCAAATTTGCTTAATCTCTTATTTTTATTCGGACGCATCATTTTGGCACTCATCATAGGAGTAAGTGTAAGAGAGATGATTAACGACAACGATATAATGATGGTAACCATCCATCCCAACTGTTTGAACATAACCCCTGCAAAACCGCCTACCATCGTCATTGGCAAGAATACGGCAATAATGGTTAGTGTAGATGCAATTACCGATAGTGATACCTCCTCGGTTCCGTAAATAGCTCCTTGTCGCGGACGGCTGCCTCGTTCGATATGTGTTGTAATATTTTCCAATACCACAATAGCATCGTCAACCACCATACCTATACAGATAGATAGTGCTGAAAGCGATATAATGTTTATTGTATTTCCGGTAAGGTATAGATATATAAATGAGCCAATCAATGAGATGGGAATAGTTACCATTACTATGATAGTGGCACGCCATCGTCCGAGGAAAAACAGCACGATTACACCAACAATGACAAGAGCCAGCAAGATAGTTTCCAGCAGACTGTTGATGGATGTTTTGATATGCTCTGATGTGTCCATCACCGATATAATCTCTATATCAGGCGGAAGTTTTTTTTGTAGTTCCGGCAACTGTTTTTTGATAGTATTTACAATTTCTACAGTGTTTGAACCTGTTTGTTTCTGGACAACTATACTTGCGCTACGATTTCCGTTTGCATAGCTTTCCATTACTCTGTTTTGTACTGTATCGTTTATGGAGGCAACATCTCTTAAATATATAGATTGTCCCAAATAGCTGCCGACAACAATGTTATTTAACTCGTTACTCTCGTCAAACTCTCCTTCCAGGCGAAGGAGATAGGTCTGTGAGCCAACATCGAAACTTCCGGCAGGAACGTTTACGTTTTCTGTTGCTATTTTTTGTGCAATTTGTTCAACAGAAATATTGTATGCTTCTAATTTTTCGGGTATAACGTTTACTTGTATTTCACGTTTCGGAGCACCCGATATGGAGATGGTTCCCACGCCAGAAATTCTGTTGAGTGGACCGGCAACCTGTTCATCCAAAATCTTGTATAGTGCGTTTGAACTCTCGTTTGCGGTAGCCGATAGAATCATTACAGGTATCATATCGGAACTAAATTTGAGAATCATCGGGTCATTTGTTCCGTCGGGTAGAAAACCTGAAATCATATCCACTTTGTCGCGAACATCGTTCATTATGGCTGTCATGTCTGACCCCCACTGAAACTCAAGCGTAATTATTGATATTCCATCTTTGGATTGCGATGTGATTTTTTTGATATTCTCTGTAGAGTTTAGAGCGTCTTCAAGCGGTCTTGTAACGTTTGCTTCTATATCGTCTGAGCCGGCTCCGGAATAGGTAGTTATTACCGAAACCATATTCATTTCGATTTCGGGATACAGGTCTATCGGGAGTTGTCTGTAAAACAGTAATCCTATTAGAATGACACCAATAAATATCAGTGAGGTTCCTACCGGATTTTTCACAGATTTTTCATATATTTTCATTTTTATGTTCTTTTTAAAATGTTTTGATAACGAATTGAATTTCTAATAATTAATTGTTTCCGTAAATCTTATTTTACTACTTCTACTTCGCTTCCATTGATTAAATTGGTATTTCCATCGGTGATAACTTTGTCTCCTTTGTTTAACCCGGAAACGATTTCATATTTATTTCCAATTCTAACTCCTAATTCAACTAATGTGTAAACAGCTTTTCCGTCTTTCTCTACAAAAACGTATCTGTCGTTTGAGCCTGACTGTTTTAATACTGCCATGTCGGTTACTAATGGGCTATCGTTTGTTCCAAAATTCATGGTTACTCTTGAGAACATTCCGGGACGAACTCGAAAATCTTTGTTGTCGAGTTCTATCTCTACAGGGAAAGTGCGTGAGTTAGCATTTAGGGTAGGGTGTATCAGCGATACTTTGCCTTCGAATGTTTCACCGTCTAATGCGTCAATCTCTATTTGAGCCGACATACCTTTGGATATTTTGCTGTAGAATGCTTCCGATACGTTTATTACTACTTTTACAGGATTGATAGATTCCACCGTAAGAATCGGCAATCCTGACGCAACATCGCCCGGGTCGTAGTTTCGTGCGGTTACAACTCCGCTGATTGGGCTTGTCAGGCGTGTGTTTTCGCCTAAATTTTTTAATGCTGTCTCGGCTACATCGAGTTGCGCCTTTAGTTGGTCGAGTTGTTGCTTCGAAATTCCGCCGACATTGTAAAGTTCCGAATACCGTTCATAATCTCTTTTCAGGGTAGCCAATTGGGTTTGCTGTTGTGAGTAGTTCGTGCCATCCATCGTTGCTAACAGCTGACCTTTTGCCACTCTACTGCCTACATCTACACGAATTTCGCGGATGCGTCCGGGTATTGCGGGTGCAATGTTGTTTACGGAATTAGCTTCTACTGTTGCGGTAAATACCGATAGTTGATCAACAGGGACTAAATCTATAGTTTCGACACGAACTTTTGGTATCTCTTTTACTGCTTCGGTAGCTTTTTTGTTATTTCCACCGCAAGATGATAATAGAATAACAAATGTCAATGGGATGTATTTGAACAAATTATTTCTTTTCATAAAAATATATATTTTCTAATTGTGATTATTGTTTTTTTAGTTTTTATTATCTTCTATTGGTGCTATATCGTAACCGAGTATTTTTTCCAAATCGGATTTAGCCGACAGATATTCATATATAGCATTCCGATACTGCAGTTCGGCAGATGTTACCGCCAATGCAGCAGCATTTACATCAACTATTGTTCCCATTCCTGTTTCATAACGTTTTAATGTGATTTCATAACCTTTCTTTGCTAAAGCAACGGAAGATTCGGAGGCAGAAACTTGTTCATAGCTTTTTGCCATTAGATTGTAATTGTTTTTTATTGCTAACTTTAATCCTCTTTCCACATCTTTGCGTTGCTCCTGAAGTTGCCGCAATTGAATTTCGGATTGTTTCAGATTGTGATATCGCTGTCCGCCGTTGAACAGGGGTATCGAAAGAGCAATGCCAAGGGTAGAGTATGGATCCCATCGATAGTCTTTAAATTTAAAATCGTTATTCTGACTCATATACATATAGTTGAATGTGGTTACTAATGAAGGAGCAAATTGCAATTTCTGTATCTCCTTTGCTTTTTTTGCCATATTCATCTGCATATCAAACTGTTTTAAATCACTATTGAGAATAAGTGTTGTATCGGCAGGAATTATCATATTAAACATTTTATCTCTGTAGTTGTCGAGTGTTCCCACTATTTGTATCGGGGTTTCACTGTCTATACCGATAAGCATTTTTAGTTGTAGCTCGGCAATTTTAATCATATTTTCCGATTGTAGAATATTCGGGATAATGCTTTTTAGTCTTACATCGGCTGTAATAACATCATATTCTGCCACTACGCCCTGATTGAATCTGTTTTTTATATTTTCCAGATTGAGAGAATCGGTGCTGTAATTTTTCTTGAAAACATCGTAACTTGCTTGAGCAAGCAGTAGCGAATAGAATGATTTTTTTACTTGATTTATCAAATCTATTTTAGATGAGCGTGCTTTTTCCATCGCAAGTTCCAAATCTACTTTGCTCATCTGTATGTTTTTCCACAATGCAGGAACAACTAAGGGCATGCTTACGTTTAATCCCGCAGTATAAACATTTAATCGTCCCATCTGGATGCCTTCGGCAGCAGCTTCAGGGTCGGGAGTAAACATTTTTCCTACGGTTTTCACGATGAAAAGCTCCTCAGGCGTGTATTGAGAGGGGTCTATATCGCCCATTCCCATACCTAATCCTCCGTCAAAATATACGGTTTGTCGCTGAATTGCACGTTGATATTGTCCTATCAGGTCAATTTGCGGCAACAGAGCACCGTAAGCACTTTTTTGAGCATACTTTTTCTTGGTTATCTCCATATCGGCTATTTTTACCGATGGATTTTCGTTTAATGCAATCTCTATTGCCGTCTCTAAATTCAGATGTAAAGTTTGATTTTCTTGCGCAGATATAGAGCTGATTTTCAGCAACCCGCAAGAAATCATTAAAATGATAATAAGCTGTCTGACTTTCATATATTAATTAATTGTTTTCATTTGTTTTGTTTGCAAGATATTCATCTATTATCTCTATTCCTTTATTTGTAGAAATGCCACGAATAAAATTGATCATCATTGTTTGAAAAAGCTCTTGAAAAGAGAATGGTGGTTTTTCGAGATAAGAGGCACGGATATATGTGTAGTTGCTCTCTTCAACTAAAAAGGCGGCGACTTCTATATTCAAATTATTACGAATGTATCCCTCTTTAACTCCTTTTTGAAGATACTCCTTCATATAAATCTTATTATCGTCCATATCTTTTTGAATCAGATTGTAAATGCGAGGATAATATTTATAAATATCTTCGTAAAATTTGCTTGTGGGTAACTCTTTGTCTTTATGAGATTCTATAATCTGTAGAAACACTTCAATTATATTGTTTGATTTATTAATTATATCCACAATTGTTTTGTTTCTCTCCTCTTTTTTAGTTTCTAAAAAAGTCTGTAGTATTTCCTCTTTATCTTTGAAGTTTATATAAACCGTACGTTTGGAGATACCTAAAGCAGAAGATAAATCATCCATTGATACCCCTTTTATACCGTAATGATAAAATTGTTCTCCCGCTTCTTTTAATATTCTATCTTTTAATGTCATCATTTTTTTCAGAAATAACTTTGCAAAGATAATTGTGGAAACTGATAATCTAAAATTGGTTTTCTTGGTTTTAACAAAGTTTACAATAAAATTTTGTTACAGATGAAGTATTTCTCGCAGTTTTTTATATCCTGATGCACTTATTATCAATTTGTCTCCATTGTTTAGTGTGAGTTGTTGATACTGTTTTTCATATAATTCGATACGAAGTATTTTAGAAATATTCACCAAATAAGAGCGGTGTACCCTAACAAATTGCTTTTCGGATAGATGTATTTGAAAATATTTCATCGTCTCTTCCTTCAAGTATTTACCTGAGTCTGTTATAATACGCACATAATCACCTTCAGCCTGAAAATACACAATTTCTTTGATGTAGATAACGTCTATTTTTTGTCCGGTTTTGATTACAATTCTTTTACAGAAGTTTCGAAATTATTGCTGAAACTTCTTTTGTGTGAATTGTTTGTGTTTTGGTTTCATAATGAGGTTTTATAATAATTGTTTCCCTTTTTCCGATACAAGAGCTCGCAGGTGGTATTCTTCTATATCTTCGAAATAGTTTTTTGAGATATATGAATTGTTATTTATCAAACTGTTTATGCAGAATCCGAATATCGAATACGCCATGCTTTGGCTGATAAATTCAACTTTTAAGTCTTGTAGATAAATGCCATCGTGAATTCCTTGCTTGAGGTTTGCTTCCATTTTTTGTTTAAAGATATACGTAGCCCATCATGCTTAAGAACATGTATTGCCTTATTGATGTATTTACTTTTACGCTTATTTACACTCATGACTATATATT
>JBGZFC010000043.1:0-14795 GCA_041846575.1 Bacteroidota bacterium | reverse complement strand
GGAGTTTTTACAAAACTATCTGGACGAGTTCTGTTACAAGTTCAACCGCAGATATTTTGGAGAAGCTCTTTTTGGCAGATTATTGGTAGCCTGTGTGAGTTATCAAAATGAATTTAGGTATAAATACGGATAATCATTAAATATAATTATTAAACAGATATGAAAACAAACAGAATTACACAACTTTTCAATATCGAATATCCCATCATCCAAGGCGGAATGGTGTGGTGCAGCGGATGGCGATTGGCTTCCGCCGTGAGCAATGCGGGCGGATTAGGCTTACTCGGAGCGGGGTCTATGTATCCCGAAATATTACGAGAGCATATCCAAAAATGCAAATCGGCTACAGATAAACCTTTCGGCGTGAATATTCCGCTGATGTATCCTCAAATCGATGAGATAATGCAGATTATCATAGAAGAAAAAGTACCGATTGTTTTTACGTCGGCAGGAAATCCCAAAACGTGGACTGCCCGATTGCAAGCCAAAGGAATTACGGTGGCGCATGTGGTATCGAGTTCGAAATTCGCCATTAAATGTGCCGAAGCGGGTGTTGATGCTATCGTTGCCGAAGGTTTTGAAGCAGGCGGACACAACGGACGTGAAGAGACAACCACTCTCGCTCTTATTCCGCAAGTGCGAAAAACGATAGATTTGCCGCTTATCGCTGCCGGCGGAATCGCTACGGGAAGCGGTATGGCTGCCGCATTCGCGCTTGGAGCCGAAGGGGTGCAAGTGGGTACACGTTTCGCGCTTACCGAAGAGAGTTCCGCTTCCGATGCGTTTAAACAACTTTGCCTGCAACTAAACGAAGGCGACACGATGCTCTCATTGAAAAAAGTAAGCCCTACCCGACTGATTAAGAACGACTTCTATCGCAAAGTGCAGGAGATGGAAGATAACGGCGCATCGGCTGACGAACTTCGCGAACTTCTCGGACGAGGGCGTGCCAAACTCGGTATCTTTAATGGCGATATGTCGGAAGGCGAATTGGAAATCGGGCAAATCAGTTCTCTTATTCGTGAAATTGTTCCGGCTGAAACAGTGGTAAAAGAGATGGTGAAAGAGTATAATGAGACTGTGAAAGGGTTAAGGGAGATAGATTTTTAATCTACATACCACTCAAATAAACCAATTTTACAACTTGCGTAGAAAAAACCGCCTATTCTACGCATATTTTGCGTAGAAAACTGGTGTTATTCTTCGCAAAAATATATCTTTGCATATTCAACTTCAAAATGATTATGGCAAAATATATTTACCATAGAGATAATTGGACAAATTTCACATGGGATGAGAGTAAAATCAGTCCGTTATTGGCGGAAGTTCGTCATTTACAAGGGCGTTTGTTGGGTAAAATGGGTTCGCTTGGTTTTGGATTACAGGAAGAAGCCACTCTAAAAAATATAACACTCGATGTGCTGAAATCGTCGGAAATCGAGGGAGAAAAACTGAATAAAGAGCAGGTTCGTTCATCAATCGCTCGTCGCTTGGGACTTGAGATAGCCGAACTTGTCAGCTCTGCACGAAATATCGATGGTATTGTTGATATGATGCTTGACGCAACACAAAACCACGAAAAACCGCTAACGGAAGAACGTTTATTCGGTTGGCACGGAGCACTTTTCCCTACCGGACGTAGTGGACTTTATTCCATAGAAGTTGCCCAATACAGAATAGGCGAAATGCAAGTCGTTTCCGGAGCATTCGGACAAGAGAAAGTGCATTATGAAGCAATTACTGCCAAAAATGTAAAACCGAAAATGGACGTTTTCCTTAAATGGTTAAATTCTGAAAACAAGCAAGATAACGTAATAAAAGCCGCGATATCGCATTTATGGTTTGTCACAATCCACCCGTTTGACGATGGAAACGGACGTATTGCGCGTACAATTAGCGATATGTTGTTAGCGAGAAGTGACGAAAGCAAGTACCGATTTTACAGCTTATCGGCACAAATTAATAAAGAGCGAAAAAAATATTACGAAACTCTCGAAAAAATACAACATAGTACCGAAGACAGCAATATTACCGTTTGGCTTGAATGGTTTTTAAAATGTTTGAAAAGTGCCATACTATCATCCGAAAAGATATTGAAAAGTGTATTAACGAAAGCAGAGTTTTGGAAGATACATGCAAAAACATCCTTTAACGGCAGACAAAAACTGATGCTTAACAAACTTCTTGACGGCGATTTTGTCGGAAAACTGCAATCATCAAAATGGGCAAAAATATGTAAATGTTCGCAAGATACTGCAATACGCGATATTAAAGACTTGATAGAAAAAGGTATTTTGCAACAAGATGATACGGGAGGAAGGAGTACGAGTTATAAACTAACAGAAACTATATTATGATACAGATAATAATTGGCTTATTCATCATTGGAATTGGTTTTTTGGTCAAATCTTTTCCCAATCTAATTGCAGGATACAACACCATGTCAGAAGAAAAAAAGAAAAATGTTGACATTGTAGGCTTATCCACTTCTATGCGTGATGGTTTAATTGCCATAGGATTGATAATTATCTTTGGATATTATATATTTAAATGGCTCGGTTTTATATCAATAGCCAATGCAATAATGCCGTTTGTGATTTTCGTCGGAATACCATTTTTGGTTATAGAAGTTCAAAAGTTTGACCACAACAAAACAAAGAAAATAAACTCATCACATCTTATTCTTAAATCGGTCATTCTTCTTCACCTATTGGCGTTTTTGTTTGCGATTGGATTGATAACTTATGGATTTATTCCTTCGAAAGCAACCTATGACAATGACACCATTCGTTTTTCAGGTATGCATGGATTTGAACTAAGTATTGACGAAATTGAAAGCATTGAACTTTCCGATAAATTACCAGAAATTAAGATGCGAACAAATGGTTTCAGCTTGGGAAAAATCAATAAAGGATTTTTTCAACTTGATAAGTTTGGCAAAGGCAGATTGTTAGTTCATTCTGATTTAGCGCCATATCTGATACTGACAAAAGAAAATGGAGAGAAAATTATCATCAACTTCAAAGATAAGAATCAAACAGAAAAAATATACGAGAAAATTAAAATGATGAAAACAAATCAATAATTATACAGTTTCAGTCAATACAAAATTGTAAACTTATTATTCAATCACAAAATATCTTTTATGCAAAAAAACATCCTACTTATCCTATTTCTCTCATTTGCAAGCACAATTTGCGCTCAGCAAGAGAAACAATTTACATTAGACGAACTAATTCCGGGCGGAAAAGAGTTTTATAAATATTACCCGCGAACAGCGGAACAGTTTTATTGGCAAGGCGATAGCTTGCTCCAAATAAATGGCGATTCGGTATTTTATGTAGAAAAACCTTTTTCGTCACGAAGAAAAGAGTACCTTTTCAATCGCAGTGTAGATAAAGAACGTGCGAATCAACTGTCCAACAGCGAAAGCTCCAATATGCCGTTTACCGCTTTCAACAAAGATAACAATCTGTTTATAAAAGACAAAAACGGAAATGAAATCGCTATTTCTGACGAAAAAGATAAAGGAATTGTTTTCGGGAAAGCTGTTCACAGAGACGAATTCGGCATAGACAGAGGAGTTTTTTGGTCGCCTGACGGCGAGAAACTCGCATTTTACAGGATGGACGAAACAATGGTTACGGATTATCCTATAGTTGATATTTCTACACGAATTGCCATCGATAAAAGCATAAAATATCCTATGGCAGGCGAACGAAGCCACGAGGTAACTATCGGAGTGTACGATACCGACACAAAAGAGACTATTTATCTGAAAACGGGAAAGCCGAAAGACCGTTTTTTTACCAACATAGCATGGAGTCCCGACGGTAAATATATCTACGTTGCCGAGCTAAATAGGGAGCAGAACCATCTGAAACTCAACAGATACAATGCTCTATCGGGAGATTTGGACAAAACACTTTTTGAAGAAACACATCCAAAGTATGTGGAGCCTCAAAATCCGATTTTGTTTGTAAAAAACAACGAGAATCAGTTTATCCGGCAAAGCCGCCGAGACGGATACAATCATCTTTATCTGTACGACACGTCCGGGAAAATGATAAAACAGCTCACAAAAGGAGATTGGGAAGTAACAGACGTAATAGGTTTCGACAAAAAAGGCAAGACATTATATTTCGCCTCCACCAATCCTTCGCCGATGGACAGACACATTTATTCGGTAGATATAAAAAGCGGAAAAATGGAGCGTCACACTTTTGCATCGGGAATGCATTCGGGAATATTGAGTGCGTCGGGACAATATATTATTGACCGATATTCCGCTCACGATAATCCCGGAAAAACGGAACTCATAGACACACGAAACGGAAAAATCGTCGCATTGGCATCGACACAAAATCCGTTCGAAGGTTACAATATCCCCACGATAAAAGCGGGAAGCATAAAAGCGGCTGATAATCAAACCGATTTGTATTATAGAATGATAAAACCCGCCAACTTCGACAGCTGCAAGAAGCATCCTGTTGCCATATATGTTTATGGCGGACCGCACTCGCAAATGGTGCAAAATAGTTGGCAATACGGATTGCGCGGTTGGGAATTATATATGGCACAAAAAGGATATATCGTTTTTGTAATGGATAACCGTGGCACATCGTACAGAGGAGCCGATTTTGAGAATGTTATACACAGACAAGCGGGCGTGGAAGAGGCAAAAGACCAAATGCGAGGAGTGGAGTTTTTGAAATCGTTGCCCTACGTTGATGCCGACAGAATGGGTATTCACGGTTGGAGTTTCGGCGGTTTTTTGACGATAACGATGTTGCTCAACTATCCCGATGTTTTCAAAGTCGGCGTTGCCGGCGGTCCGGTTATCGACTGGAAATATTACGAAGTGATGTACGGCGAACGATATATGGACACTCCTCAAGAAAATCCTGACGGATATAAAGAGACAAGTTTGCTAAACAAAGCCGACAGACTGAAATCTCGCCTGCTCATTATCCACGGAGACGAAGACCCTGTGGTGGTTATGCAGCATAGCTTGCAATTTCTGAAAGCGTGCATCGGAGCCGGAACACATCCCGATTTCTTTATCTATCCGGGACACGAACACAATATGACAGGAATAGATCGTGTACATCTGCACGAACATATAACAAGGTATTTTGATGATTTTTGCAGATAAGTTCTTAACAAACTATTACCATAGAAACCTAATATTTTGCTTGCTACTGCAAAGTAAATAAGCAGTATCAAAAGTAAAGTACATCACTATATTGTCATACTGAATAGAGCTTTTAGCGAAATGAAGTATCTAATAATAAGAGCCATATAGACTCTTCCTTAGGCAATGACAAAAACGAACGAATGTTGGGATTTTGAGACAGCCCCTTTTTATATTTTACAAAAATAGAAAGAAATAATTCGATTTTATACATTGCTGTCCGATAAAAAATATCTTATAGCCTAAAAGCCCTTTATTAGAATGTTGGTTGAAATCGTTTGTTACAAATCATTTGATAGTAGTATTTAAATATTTATCGGACAGTAATGGACTTTATATTTTTCTCAACACAATATCTTCTTTATATGTCGATGCAATTTTATTCATAAAGTTATAAAAATCATCATAAGTTTTAACTCCCCAGTTACCACTTTTCATCAATAAACGTTGATTTACGATTATAGTATTTCCACTTTCGGTTTTCACTACCGATTCTATTGTTCCAAATGGAGAATCTACAACAACCGATTCCGGCAGATATTCTATTTCAAAGCCTTCGGGTAGAATAATCTTAATATTATCCACTTGTTGCCATCCGTTAGATATTACAATATCATGTTTTCTGTTTGTTTTGGATAGCCCACTCTTTTGGGGACGAAATATATTTATAGGAATGAAATATCTGTTTCCGGTTTTGGTTCCATAATTAGATGCAATATCATATTCAAAAGTTATCGAAGGTGTTTCGGAACTATTTTCTTCTATCTTTAATTGCGAAACGGATGCCTTTTGCAAGTTTAGGCTTCGTCTTATATGATCTATCTGTTCGTTGCTTTTCAACATAGTTAAACCAAAAACATCTTCGTATTTCTTCAAATGATTGGTGTTTTTTACTTTTATGTGTGTCTCAGCATCCGGATCGAAGTTTATAATAACATCGTTTGCAGATAAATTTTCTTTATCGGGATAATCGGGCAGTTTCACAAATTTCCCTCCGTCCGGGGCTACTGTAATAGCGTGATGTCCGGAAATATTTTTGTGTACATATCCAAACGGGATTTTTGTATTTGTGCATTCCAACCAAAGCGTATCGTTGGCTAATGGGACACAAAGAATTACGTGATTTGCACGCAGATAGCCGGTAAAGTTTTTCTGAAGATTTTTCGTATTCAGATCGGAGCGGATTATGGTGTAATTTGATTCTATACCTACAGTTTCGAGCATTGATTTCAGATAAAAGGATAACCCTTTACAATCTCCAAACGCCATCTTGCTGACCTCCTCCGATGTCGCCGGTTGAAAGCCTCCTATTCCGAGTTGAATGCTTTCATATCTTGTGGTCTGTCCCAAAAAATCGTAAAGGATTTTCACTTTTTCTTTTCCGGTATTTACGTTTTTTGTCAGGTCTATGATTTTCTGTTTCAAATCTTCCGGCAAGTTATCTCGTCCATCATTCAATTTGTTTTGAAATTCAACAATGCTGTTTATTGTTGCGAAGGAACCGTTTTGACCATCAAAAGTAAAAGTTTTAGGCATTGTATAAAGTACTGGTGTTAATTCTAATACTCCGGGAGAAAAAGGTTCGTCGGCTATTGCCATTAAATCGGTTAATTTCCATTCAAAGATGTCGATACAATTGTCAGTTTTCTTTTCAGGTGTACCAATAAAAGAATTGCTTTCGAAAAGAATTTCAGTACCGGTTGGTACTTTTAATGCATAAGAAGCTTTCTGAACTGATAAATCTGAGCTAAACTGAGGTGCAAAAACAGGAAAGCTTAAAATGCCCTTGCTCCACTCTATCTCATACTCATAAGAAACGGAAAAAGGGAAAACAGGAGTCTGACACTCAAAATAATACAAAAGATTATCTGACGCCAGTTCAGATGACCATTCAGTAGACTTTATGTCGGACATTTTAATTTTTTTCATTTCGTTGCCATCTTTGTCATACATTATTGCAGAAAATTTTTTCAATTTTCTGAATCTGTCCCCATAAACTGAAAAATGAGCATTAACTAATCCTTTCTCATTGAGTATTGTAATTTCTTTCAAGTTTTTTTCGGTTCCCTTAAAAGGAGAAATATACTCAAAAATAGTAGCATGGTTTCTCACTACCGAATTGGCTTCTTTTGTTAGAGATTCTGCAAGAGAGGATACCGCCAGATCGGTTCTTTCATTAGAAGCAAAAGTAAATGAACAGATTAGCAAAGATATAAAGAGAAATAATATATTTTTATCCATAACAATATTCTTTATTTTTTCTTCAAGACTAACATTTCGCCGTTTTTAGTAGTTAAAAGTTCCCAGAACTCTTTCAGCATGCCATAGCTGGTAAAAGGGTAAATAATTTCGTTTAGATTAAACTTGTAATTCAATTGTATTTTATTGCCGTCTCTCGCAACAACATAACTAAATGTTCCTGCATTTTGATCAAGGGCTGTTTTAACGGATTTGGGTAATTCTTCAATCTCATAATCTTCAGGAATTTCAATCGTTGATATTATTTGGAATATCATGGGATATTCAAATTCGACAGGTAATTTTCTTTCGAATTGCGTGAATGCGTTTTTTGTAGTATGAGAAATAATTAAAGGATTGATGTAAATAAAATTACCACGAGATAAATCTTCTTTTTTTATTAGCATTGTTGTTTTTACTGAATTTGATATATTGTTATTATGTCCTTCAACAGAATAACTAACAACTTCAACATCATTCTCATTTTCAAACTTCTCGATATATTCTGTTGAATCTTTCAAATTAAACAGATGGTTCTTTAAATCGTAAGCCGGTAGATTTTTGTACAAGGCTTCTATCTCACATTCCAAAGAACCATCAGAGGTAAGTTTTGCATTATTGATTATTACTGTCTGGTTTTGAGTAAGTTTTGTAAGATCTACCCACGCCCCATTATCTTTTAGGTTAAAGGTGCGTGCCTGATCAACCAGCAAGTCAGAAGGAAGCATATTTAATCCGCCACGTGTGGCTGAACCATCGAGATAATAAACAGTTCCATCTTTTGTTTCTGCAGCAACAATAAATGTTGTCAGCTTATTTAAAGATGGCACAGCTATGGGTAATCTACCCTGAGACCTGCGTCTAAGCAGAACGGGATAAGATTTAATCCCGGCACTATTCAAAGCACTTATAATTAGCCCATTAATCTGAACATTATTACCCACTCCATCTTTTAATGCATCTTTAACATTATCATAAAAAGCATATTCGCCATTCCATCTAACCTTATCTTTTACATAACTGTATATTGCCTCAATCTTACCTATTTCATCAGAAATATTATCAAATTGTTTAATATCCTCATTTAAAGATGTTTTTTTTGTAAAACATCTCACAAAGTTGGCATTCGATTGTAATGTTTTTTCAATATCCTCCCAAGACAGTGAATAAGATTTATAAAAACTTCCGGGAAAATGTGTGGCAGCCAATTCAAAATCTACGCTTGACATATAGTCTCTGACACTCCATACATAATTATCGTCTTTCATTGCCGGTAAATTTTCAGCAGTAAAAACTATATTGCGGGACATATGCGGTATTCTTGTATTCTCTCCTTGCTGAGCAATATTTATTGTTTGGTTAATTTGTTTTTCTTCCACATTTATATGTTCATAGCCTTTTGTGTTGATTTTGTAAATAAAAAACTCGGGTATTGCAACTTCATATCGACTGTAAATTACCGGAGCAGATGTCCGCTGAAAGTACCATTCGGGTATTATATGATAAAAAGGTGATGTTTTTTTGTATTTATATTCTATAACAGATCCTACTTTTACGTTTGGAATGGCAAATTTAATTTGGTAAACATTATCACTGATTTTTTCATCGAAAATAAACTTTTTATCGAGTTTAGTTTTTTCTATTTTTCCATTCTCCAAATTATAAGACCATGCCTCTATGTTAGATATTTTCTCTTTCTGCGAACCATCCACGTGATATTGCACGTTAACTGTAGCGAGTTCTACTCCTTCTTGTTTCAATATCTTTATCCTTTCTGTTATTTCTGTACTCAGGTTGAAATCGTTTGTAAAGTAATAGAATGTACTACCTTCCTCAAAGAGGACAACTGCATTGGCTGATGAATCGTTTACAAAAGTCTTCATATCAAGTTCTTCCATGGAAACTTTTCCAAACTTGAATTTATTCTGACAATAAATTTCACTTTTACCAATAAAGAGAACGACTAATGCAATAAAAATAGATTTAAATAAAAAAGATTTTCTCATACAAATTTTTTAACATTTTAAGATTTTGTTTTATTTGAAATTTTCATAAAGATAATCTACACACTCCTACTTCTTCACAATGGCTGGGTTACGGCGCGTAAATTCCGCAACCAAATCACTTATATCCGTTTCCGAAAGGCGTATCGTCCAACTGCCTCTGAGTTGGTCTCGGAAATAGACAAGTGTCAATTTGTTTTTATTCTTAGTTTCCAATTTATAAGAAACAATTTGCTGTACAGAAATGGGCTTTTGTGATTTGTTTTTTATATATTGACGATATTCCAACGTGTCGTCATCATACAATCTCACATCTTTGGGTTGTATCAAAAACATAATAATTAGCAGTGGCAATTGAAAAAGAAGAATCTCAGGATTTCTATCTTTCCCAACATAAAACCAAATAATAAAAGCGACTAGCAAAACAAGTGTTACAGCAATAAATATTTTTTCGTTGCGAAAAACATAGATTCTGTATTTTTTCATAACAGTAAATCATTTCATTGCACAAAGATAGATATTTTTACGTATTCGCTAATCCTCTCACATCATAAAAAATCCCAAATCGTAAAACCAATATTCCAAATTGTTGGTATCTTTGCAAACAGTATGCAATTAGATCTATTTTCATCGGATAAATTTACGTTTTTCAGCCTGAGTAGCGGAAGTTGCGGTAATAGTTACTATTTGGGCAACCACCACTACGGGATGCTTATAGATGCCGGATTGGGACCGCGAGTTATCAAAAAAAGATTGGCGGAACATGGCATCGAATACTCTCATATTCATGCCATTCTCATTACTCACGACCATTTCGACCATATAAAATCGGCAGCGTATCTGGCTGAAAAGATGAATATTCCGGTTTATGCTACCGAAGAGGTGCATAAGGGAATCCGTAATTGTCCGCTTATTAAAAATTCTATTATCAAGCCAAACAAACGTGTTATTGAAAAGAAGAAATCGTTCCGAATCAATGATTTTAGAATAACACCGTTTCATGTTCCTCACGACAGCAACGATAACGTGGGATATTTTTTTGAATTCGGCAACCATAAAATGACATTGGCAACCGATGTAGGCACAATTAGCGATGAAGTGGCACATTACATCGGCAAAGCCCACCACTTGATTATCGAGAGTAATTACGATGAAGATATGCTCCATAACGGAAGTTATCCGCATCATCTCAAACAGCGTATCAGCAACGGAACCGGACATTTAAGCAATCGGGAAGTCGCAGAGTTTCTTGCAAATAACTACGCTCCGCATCTACGTAACATTTGGCTATGTCATTTGAGTGGCGACAATAATAATCCCGAATTGGCATACGACACAATGAAATCCGAACTCGAAAAAAAAGATATAATAGTTGGCGAAGACGTTAATCTTGACGTTTTCAGACGAAATGTTTTATCGGAAAAAATAAGTTTATAATTATGCCCCTCGCACCAATACTACTTTTCACATACAATCGCCCTTCGCACACACGCCAAACGCTGGAAGCGTTGCTCAACAACAAACTTTGCAGCGATAGCAAACTGTTTATCTTTTCGGACGGATACAAAAACGACGAAGATAAAAAAGATGTACTGAAAGTACGCGAACTGATTCACAGTATTGACGGATTTAAAGAAATACACATTACTGAAAATGAGCATAATCTGGGATTGGCAAAAAATATTATCGAGGGTGTTACACAGATTATAAATCAATACGGAAAGGTAATCGTGCTGGAAGATGATTTGGTTACATCGCCCTACTTCCTTACATTTATGAACGAAACTCTGGAAAAATTTGAAAACGAAGAGAAAATCGGACACATTCAAGGTTACTGTTTTCCTTTACCGCAACTGCCCGAAACATTTCTTATAAAATGGACAGGCAGTTGGGGTTGGGCTACATGGAAACGGGCATGGAAACTCTTTAACCCCGACGGACAAATCCTGCTAAATGAACTGAAAAAGCGAAACTTGACCAAAATTTTCGATTTCAACGGAAATTATCCTTTTACGCGAATGTTGCAACGACAAGTGAACGGCGAAAATAACTCGTGGGCTATTCGCTGGAATGCTTCTCTTTTTTTAAACGACATCCTTTCCGTTAATGCCGGAAAATCGTTGGTAAGAAATATCGGATTCGACGGAAGTGGCGTGCATAGCGGCAAAGATGAAGTTTTTTCGACCGATTTATATCTGCAAAAACTATCTATCGATATTTCGCAAATCGAAGAAAATAAAATGGCACGTAAAGAGATTGCCAAATATTATGGAAGAACCAACTCTTTTTGGACAAAATTGAAAAGAAGAACCAATCGATATTTAAGAACGAGGTAATTAGAGTAAAGAAATCAAATAAAAAATACCGATTTTCAAAATATTTAGATTGATTTATTTTGTATTTCAATATTTTCATTCTATTTTTGTGTTATAAAGTATGAGAATAATAACATTTGCTGCAATTAGAGATTTCTCTGAAAAACACGCTGATGCGGAGTTTCCATTACGAAATTGGTATTCAAAAAACAAAAAAGCCGACTGGTCAAGTTTGGGCGATATAAAGAAGGACTTCAACAATGTAGATTATATAGGAAACGACAGATATGTATTTAATATTAAAGGCAATAAATATCGTTTAGTAGCAATAATTATTTTTACAATAAAAAAAGTATATATCCGATTTATCGGCACACATAGCGAATACAACAATATAGATTGCAAAACTATATAAATAACAAAATGGCAATAAAAACAGAAAAACAATACAAAGTTGCCTGCACTCGAATTGAAGAGTTGTTGAAAATTGTAAGCAATAACACTCCTGCCGATGACAGAAATATTATCGAGTTGGATATGCTTTCGGACATGGTTGCAGATTACGAAGAGAGCCATTTCCCCGTTGAGAACATCGAACCCGGACAACTTATTAAACTTGGTATTGAAGAAAAAAACATCACACAAAAAGAACTTGCTCAAAAACTAAACCTATCTACTTCACGTATCAACGATTTTATAAACGGACGCAGTGTTCCTTCACTCAAAGTTGCCGGAAATATTTGTCGAATACTTGATATTTCGCCTGAATTAATGTTGGGATTAACATGATAAATTAAACAAAATAATAAATATGAAAATCCTTATCGTCAATACATCAGACATTCACGGAGGAGCAGCAATTGCAGCTTTCAGGCTGATGAACGCACTCAATGCTAACGGCGAAAACGCAAAAATGCTGGTGCGAGATAAGTTCTCAAAGAATGAAAACGTGATTCAGGTTGGCGGTAAACTGAAAAACAGACTCAAATTTTATTGGGAACGCGGACAGATTTATATCAAAAACCGGTTCTCGCGAGAAAACCTTTTCGATGTTTCCATTGCCAACACAGGCGTTTCCATAACTCAATTACCACAGTTTAAAGAAGCAGACGTTATTCATCTGCATTGGATTAATCAAGGGATGTTGTCGATTGATGAAATCGGGAAAATCCTTGCTTCCGGCAAAAAAGTGGTGTGGACTATGCACGATATGTGGGCTTTTACAGGAATTTGTCATCACGCGGGAATGTGCAAAAGATACGAACAAGGATGCGGCTCGTGCCCTTATCTGGTTTTCGCATCGGAAAATGATTTGTCGAAACAGACATTTCTAGAAAAACAGACCGCCTACACCAAAGGAAAAACAACGTTTGTCGCTTGCAGCAACTGGCTAAAAGAGTTGGCGGAAAAAAGCCCGCTCACTCGCGAACATTCGATTATTTCCATTGCAAATCCGATTGACACAAAAAAATATTATCCCAAAGATAAAAATAAAATTCGCAAAAGACTTCATCTGCCTATTGATAAGAAAATAGTTCTTTTCGCTGCCGTAAAGGCTTCCGACCCGCGTAAAGGAATTGATTATTTAGTTGAAGCAAGCCGAATAATGACGCAACATCCCAACGAGATACTATTTCTTATTGCCGGAAATAACAGCGAAGAAATAGAGAAACAACTTGCACTGCCAACTCAATGTTTGGGCTACGTATCATCGGACGAAATGGCTGATAATTACAACGCTTCCGACCTGTTTGTAACCCCGTCGCTGCAAGAAAATCTACCCAACACAATTATGGAAGCTATGGCTTGCGGAACGCCTTGCGTGGGCTTCGATATTGGCGGAATACCGGAGATGATTTCGCACGGTAAAAACGGATATGTGGCAAAATACAAAAATGCCGACGACTTGGCTAACGGAATCTTTTGGACGCTCTATAAAGCCGATGCCGAAACTTTGTCGTCAAATGCACGCGAAAAAGTACTAACGGAATACTCACAAGAAAAAATAGAAAAAAAATATATCGAACTATACAATGCCTAAACTATCAGTCATAACCGTAACTTACAACGCCGAAAAAACGTTGGAACGTACTCTGAGAAGTGTTTGCGAACAATCGTATCCGCACATCGAACACGTGATTGTGGACGGAAAATCGAAAGATAAAACGGTCGATTTAATCCGCAAATACAACAGCGAGAAAATGACCTGGATAAGCGAACCCGACAAAGGATTGTACGATGCCATGAATAAAGCCGCTTCGATAGCTTCGGGCGACTATCTCTGCTTTCTTAATGCCGGCGATACATTTTTCGCATCCGATTCAATTGAAAAAATGATGCACTCTTTTTCCGAAACATCATCGCCCGATATTTTATATGGCGAAACGGCAATTGTTGACAATAACGGCAAATTCATGTATATGCGCCGACTAAAAGCACCAGAAAATCTAACTTGGAAAAGTTTCAGACAAGGAATGTTGGTGTGTCATCAGGCATTTATCGTGAAACGAGAACTGTTTGAGCCATACGATTTACAATATCGTCTCTCTGCCGACGTGGATTGGTGCATCCGTATGATGAGAAAAGCAAAAAACATCTGCAACACACATCTCACGCTTATCAATTATCTGAACGAAGGAATAACTACCGCCAACCGAAACGCTTCGCTAAAAGAGCGTTATCGGATTATGGCAAAACATTACGGACACGCATCCACGTTATTACATCATATTTGGTTTGTAATCAGAGCGATATTTAAATAAGTATAATATAAAAAACAATCAATTACGCAGCAGTATCAAAAGTAAAGCATATCACTATGTTGTCATACCGAATGGAGTTTTTAGCGGAATGAAGTATCTGTTTTTTTAGATGCAAGACACAAGAGCCAAGACTTAAGACGTTTTTATAATTTTTTCTACAAAAGCTAACAGCCGGAAGAACAGATTTCTCACTTCGTTCGAAATGACAAAGAGCTGTTTATGATTTGGGTTCGTTGCTAACAGCCAACGGCTAAGAGCAAGATAGATTCTTCGCTTCATTCAG
>JBGZFC010000042.1:0-9952 GCA_041846575.1 Bacteroidota bacterium | reverse complement strand
TGTTAAGAGTGTAGCTTATTAAAATTAAATATGGATGTTTTTATATACATTTGCTCGATAAAACTTACTAATGGTGCTAAAATTTAATAATATCTCATTTTTTATATTGATTTTATTCGTTTTTTATGGTTGCGCATCAACCGTGCAAATAACATCTGTAGCCGAAAAAAACGAAGAAGGTAATATTTTGCTTAAATGGGAAGTTAGTCCTGACCAGGAGGGCGATATTTATATTTATTCATCGAGTGATGATGTTTCTATCGAAAATTTTACTCCCGTTAAAACTACGGCAATCTCCGATCAAGTTACCGAGATTTCTATTTCTAATCCCGATGCAAGAAAGTTTTTCATTCTGAAAGCAAACAGTGTTTATTCAGGAATTGTTTCGAATAGAGTTATCGAAATGGGTAAAGTAAAAAATTTCAGGGATTTGGGAGGTTATTTTAATAAAAACAATAATCAATTGAAATGGGGTAAAATATTCAGATCAGGTGATTTGAGCAGTGCTACACTTTACGACCAAGAACGAATAAGAAGATTGGGTATAAAAACTATTATCGATTTTCGTTCTGAAAAAAGCAAATCAAAATATCCTATTTTAATACATCCTTCTATAAATAAAGTATCTTTACCTGTTGTGTTGATGGATTTGGAAACAATGATTGAGCAAATTGATGAAGAGAATATGTCAAGAAACTCTGCTATCAGTTATGTGCAGAACTCTTATGTCGGTATTGTAGAAAACAACAAGAAAGAGTTTAAAGAGATGTTCAATATAATGGTTGATGAGAATAATTATCCGGTTTTATTGGTCGGCTCTTTGGGTAAAGATAGGGTAGGGATAGCATCTTTTCTGATTTTATATGCTTTGGATGCTTCAGATGCAACTATTATTGAGGATTATATGTTGTCGGGAAAATTGATAAATATATCAAGTATATTCGAGAGTGCTCATACCATGCCTGAACAGATACAGGAGGCTGTTACTGCATTACTTTCTGTAAATTCTTCATATTTGGTTTATGCCATCGACCATATAAACAGTAAATACGGTTCGGTAGATAAATACCTTGAAAAAGAACTTAACCTTACACAAGATAAAAGAAAAAAACTTAGAACAATATTGATATATTAGTTTTTGTCTGAAGACAGATGTAGGATGTCTGATGTTTTTAGTTATGAATAGAATACGATGGCTATGTCTTCTTTTAATAGATATAATAGGCAAGAATCGATATACAAAAAACATTTTACTTATGATTTTTTCTATTTCGTATTTGCTCTTTACTCTAAAAGAGGCGTTATGTCGCGTTTAAAAACTAAAACACCATCCTCCGCCAACCTTCAACGATAAAAAAGGGCTGCCCTTTTTAGTCAGACAGCCCCAAAATAACAAATTACTTAAAATTTTTATTCTACAATTGTTACCCAACCGTGTACATCCGGTTCGTCACCGTATTGGATAGCACGAAGTTTTTTGTAAAGTTTTTCCGAAATCGGACCGGCTTTACCGTCTTTAGAAATCTGATATGTTTTGTTTTCACTAATATCATCAATTCTTAAAATCGGACTGATTACTGCAGCTGTTCCGCAAGCGCCTGCTTCTTCAAAAGTAGCTAATTCCTCTTCCGGCACTTGTCGACGTTCTACTTTCAGTCCCAAATCTTCTGCCAATTGCATCAAACTCTTGTTTGTAATAGATGGAAGAATAGATGTTGATTTTGGAGTGATGTATGTGTTGTCTTTAATACCGAAGAAGTTAGCCGGTCCACATTCATCCAAATATTTTTTCTCTTTAGCGTCCAAATAAAGAACTGCAGAGTATCCCATTTCGTGAGCTTTCACACCTGACTGCAAACTTGCAGCATAGTTTCCACCCACTTTGTAGGTACCTGTTCCAAGAGGAGCGGCACGGTCGTATTCACGCATAATAACCATGGGTGTAGGTTTAAATCCTTCTTTGAAGTATGGTCCTACCGGAGTAACAAACACCAGAAACATATATTCGTCAGCAGGTCTTACGCCTACAAGAGCACCTGTTCCTATTAACAACGGACGGATGTATAGAGATGCTCCACTTTCGTAAGGAGGCACAAAACGTTCGTTTTTCTTAATAGCGAGCATTATCATCTCTTCAAATTTTTCAATGGGCAATTCTGCCATCATTATACCGCGACATGATGATTGCAAACGTAAAGCATTATCTCGCATACGGAATACGCGAATTTTACCGTCTTTACCACGAAACGCTTTCATTCCTTCAAAAGCTTCTTGTCCGTAGTGAAGACAAGTGGCAGCCATGTGGATGTCTAAATACTCGGAAGAACACAATTCAGGTTCACTCCATTTTCCGTCTTTAAAATAAGAACGTACATTGTAGTCTGTTTTGATATAACCGAAAGACAACTCGGACCAATTAATTGTTGAATCCATAAAATGTATGATTAATTATTTATTAAAATATTATTTTCTTAAACAAGTCGTTTGCAAATATTTCCAAGCTAACTGTTTTTTATGAAAAATCGCGACATACCTCTATTCTCTCGAAAGAGAACAAAAGATAATACAGATATTATTTGGCTAAAAAGCACGATATAATGTGTTGTTTTTTCTTTTTCTGCAAATATAGTGGTTTATTCTCAATAAAGTACAGTTTTTACAACAATATTTTGTATTTTCGTGTTACGAAATAAAAAACATGATTGACCAAATAACCATAGGACGTATTCAGGATGCTGCTCAGATTGTTGATGTGGTGTCCGATTTTGTAACGCTCAGAAAAAGGGGTGTTAACTATGTGGGTTTATGTCCGTTTCATGAGGATAGAAATCCGTCTTTTTACGTTTCTCCCTCAAAAAATATCTGTAAATGCTTCTCTTGCAACGAAGGTGGTACTCCGGTTCATTTTATTATGAAACATGAGCAACTTTCGTATTATGAAGCATTAAAATTTTTGGCAAAAAAATATAATATTGAAGTTGTAGAAAAAGAGTTGACAAATGAAGAGAAGCAAGCACAAAGCGACCGCGAAAGTATGCTTATTCTCAACAATTTTGCCAATGAATATTTTATAAAAACACTTCACGAACATCCCGAAGGTAAAGCAGTCGGGTTAAGCTACTTCAGAGAGAGAGGAATACGTGACGATATTATCAGAAAATTTCAACTTGGTTATAGTCTAGAGCAACGCGATGCTCTTTCTGTAGAGGCTCAAAAAAAAGGTTTTAAACGAAATTTTTTAATCAAAACAGGATTGTCTTTCGGCGATGACGAAAATCGTCCGCTGATGGACAGATTTCGTGGCAGAGTGATTTTTCCCATTCATAGTATTTCGGGAAAAGTGCTCGCTTTTGGCGGACGTATTTTGAAAAAAGCGGACAACATTGCCAAATATGTGAACTCGCCCGAAAGCGAAATTTATTCGAAAAGCAACGAACTTTACGGGATATTTTTTGCAAAAGGTGCAATTGTAAAGCAAAACAAGTGTTTCTTGGTTGAAGGATACACCGATGTGATATCTATGCATCAGGCAGGGATTGAAAATGTGGTTGCATCATCTGGAACCGCTCTCACTCACGGGCAAATAAGAATGATACACCGATTTTCGGAAAACATTACCGTGCTCTATGATGGCGATGCGGCAGGTATAAAGGCAGCTCTGCGAGGTATCGATTTGTTGTTGGAAGATGGTATGAACGTAAAGGTTGTTCTGCTGCCCGAAGGCGAAGACCCCGACTCTTTTGCACGAAAACAAAATGCTGAAAGTTTCAATCAATATATTGCTGATAACGAGCAAGATTTTATCCGTTTCAAAACTCAACTGTTGCTTGAGGATTCTGGCGATGACCCTATAAAACGTGCGGAGTTGATAACCAATATCGTGAATAGTATTGCACTAATACCCAATGCAATAATTAGGCAGGTTTATATACAGGATTGCGCTCAACTTTTGCAAGTGCAAGAGAAAGTGCTGATTTCCGAAATCAACAAAATAAGATTACGAAATTATGAGAGAAAAAGAGAGCAAAAAACCGATAAAACAGAGCAATCCGAACAACAGAGTACATCACAAGAGCCACAGCAAACAATCGTCATAAAAAGTGTCAATAAAAATCCTTTCGAGCGATTTGAATACGAAATTATTCGTTACATAGTCAGATACGGCAATACTCCGCTTTACTACAAGTATGAGAAAGAGAAAAGTGTACAAGATGGAAAATCCGTCGAGAAAGATATTCTTGTAGAGGTTGGTCCCGGAGTTATTGAGTTTGTACATTTCGATTTGGGACGCGATAAAATCGATTTTACTAACGATACCTACAAAGCTCTTTTCGAAGAAGCCGTCCAATATATTGATGACGAAAATTTCGATTCCCGACGATACTTTTTATCTCATCCCGACACAACTATCAGCAAATTGGCATTGGAATTGATAAGCGACCGATACCAACTAAGCAAAATTCACTCTAAACAGTTGGGCGAAGAGGTTGGCGATAAAGACTCTCGATTATTGGAAGAAAATCAACTAAACACAAGCGTTCCACGTGCCACAACCGAGTTGAAGAACGCATATATTATGCAGGCAATAAAAAAAATACAAACCGAACTAAAAAAAGGCGACAGCAGCAAATCCTTAGAACTGATACAGCAATTAACACAGTTGCAAGAGATTAAAAAAGTATTAGCAAAAGAGTTGGGAGAGAGGATTGTGTTGAAGTTTTGATTGCTTAGTGGACAAGTTAATAGTAAATTAGGAAACGAGTAAACGTCTCCTCTCTCCAAATCGCCATCTCTTTAAATTATGCTGTATCCCACTCACAACTCTCACAACACGTAACTACCTTTCTAATCGTTTGAAATACCGAAACACATACATTAACATCGCACACTAAACAAAAGCATCAATTTGTTGTTTATTACACAGTAAACCGAATTGTTATACTAACATAAATAAATTGAAAAGGTGAAAACGACTTATCTGTTGTAGCATGGGTGATTCAAAAGGCATACAAAGAGTATTAAGAAATCCGGCATTTGGGCTAATCTATCTGCTGCTGTTTTCTTTTTTGACAGATCTTTTCGATATTCGATTGACCATATCTGCCTTACTCATACTCGCAATAACAGGTCGTTTTTTTATTCAAACACAGTATCGACTTGTACACACCATTTCGGCAATTACCTTTGCAATAGCACTGCCAATATTTTTTTTCCTGTTTTCAAAGCTTTCCGATACGGTAACTTTTATTTATGTGGAAGTGATTTTTGTTTTGGCGATATTTTCAATATGTACTTCTGATATTTACACTCGCATCTTTCATGGAAAAAAGGCAAACCCACGTATAAAAATTTTTGTGTCCGAATCGCTTAGTATCTCTCGTCAAACTCAATATGGACTGACAATTCACCTATTGTTAATGGTTCTATATTTCACATTTATTTCCAACAATAACCCGACAACGGACAGACTGGTCGTTACATTAACTTTTCAACTGATAGTAATTGGTGTTTTCACGATTGAAGCTATAAGACTAAATATTTTAGACAGAAAACTTTATAAAGAGGAGTGGCTGCCCGTGGTTACTGAACAAGGTTATGTAACCGGAAGAGTGGCAAAATCGGTTACAAAAGAGTTGAAAAACAAATATATGCACCCGATTATACGTATTGCGCTTATACACAAAGGGCGTATTTATCTTAAAGAAAGAGAGCAAAACAGACTTCTAAATCCGGGACTATTGGATTATCCGTTTGAGAAATATATGCAATTTAATCATAAGATAGATGAAACGGCATATAATTTAATTAACGGAGAGTGTAAAACGGAGAAGATTCCTCTCAGATTTTTATTGAAATATATTTTCGAAAACGATATAACAAAGCGATTGGTCTTTCTTTATGTTTCCGAAATTGAAGATGAAGCTCTGTTTAACAAGTTGCATCTAACCGACGGCAAACTTTGGACCGAAACGCAAATTGAAGATAATTTGGGGTTAAATATATTTTCGGAATGTTTTGAATCGGAGTTTGAATATCTTAAAAACACAGCTCTAATGACTTCCCGACTGACAAGTAACAACAGATAATAAAATTTTATGGATTGTATTTTGAAATTCTCAAAATATCTTCTGCCGATGCTTCCAGAAATCCGTTAATATCTGATTTGCTGTTTTTCATATATTTAACGACAATTTGCCAACCGATAAACTGACCGATTCGTGGTGCAGATTCCGGAGCCAATACCGCCGTGTAGGCTGCATCACCGATATATTCCGAAATTACAAGAGCATCGGTACCGTACAGGTGTTTTCTGGAAATCATGGCTCGCCAAATCTTTTTCTCGTTTTTCGTACACCATTCCATCTGTTTTTCTGAATAGCCGAGAAGCTCCTTAGGGGATAAATCAGGTAATAAAGTTTGCAGCAAAAACAGCACTTTACCCTCTGCAACAATAGCCTGTAACAAATCTTTGTGGCTTGCATCAATCATTTCTTCAGATAGAACCCATGCTTTCAAATAATCTCTTGCTATATATTTTGCCGACATATTAACTCGTTGGTACGGTTCGAAAAAAGTGGCGTACATTTCGTAATCGCTTCCCAAATATTTATCCAAAGAGATAGAAATCAGCGAGTCTGTAACAATCACATTCTGCTTTAATCCGGAAACGTGTGCATAAAAAGCGGGAAAACTTTTGTTAAGTTTTTCTTTGGCTGTTAATGCTGCCAAGGTTAATTCCTCCTCTACGGCAGATAAATCGGCAAAAACGCTTTCCGTATCTTTATAAAGTTTTTGAAGTTGCGGATGAGAGAAATATTTTTCCAATCTGCTCAAATCTACCTCATCGCTGCCCACCGTAACCGTTGAGAAATATGGCAGGAAAAAACCGTATGCTTCTTGTATTATTGAATCTCGATTCTCTTCCGAGCTTGACAAATAGTTGAGAAAATCCGCATCAAAACGGACTATTTTTATACTGTTTCCTGATTCCTGATTGTAAGCCGTATCCCTGTTTACACCGGAACAACTAAAAATCATCAGCAATGAAGGAATTATCAATAAAAGTTTTTGTATTACCATAAAAATTATTTCGTCACTTCTTGGAAAATTTCTCATTTCGAGTAAAAGCATTTAGTCGAAAAAGTCATCAATTCCTTCACTTTCCTTTATGGGGTCGGAATTGTAGTAGTATCCCGATGAGTATTTTTTATCACTTGCACAAGGGTTTCTATACTCTTCAGGAATATCAAATACTCCATTATCTTTTAACGTAATGGTTGTGTCGGCGTATATTTTCTGATAAAACAAGCCGTGAACAGGCAGAGCTGCGGCAGCCCCTTGTCCATACGCCATTCTATCGAAGTGAATAGATGGTTCCTCTCCTCCAATCCAGCACGCTGCAACCAAATCGGGAGTGAAAGACATAAACCAGGCATCGGAATTATCGTTTGTAGTTCCGGTTTTTCCACCCATCTCTCCTTTTAACCCGTAAAGTCTGCGTAGACGGCTTCCGGTACCGCCGTCTACAACTCCTTTTAACATATCGAGCATCTTGTATGAAGTACTTTCACTAAAAATCTCCTGCATTTCCGGAACGAATGTGGTTACCACGTTACCAAACGAATCCTCGATACGTGTTACCAATAGTGGTTCCACACGTATTCCTTTATTGACAAAAGCAGTATAGGCGCCGGCCATTTCGTAAACGGAAGCATCATTCGGTCCTAACGCGAGCGAAACAACAGGGTCAACCGGACTTTTCAATCCGAACGATTTAAGCAAACGAGCAAATGCGTATGGCGAAAACAGGCTCATTAGATATGCAGTAACCCAGTTGTCAGAGTTTTGTAATCCCCATTTTATACTGACAAACTCTCCCGTAGCTCCACGTGAATTTCGCGGTGTCCATGGTATTCCCGTTTCGGCTGTAATGGTTACCGGTCCGTGAATCATTCCGTCGCATGGAGTCATTCCCTCTTCCATTGCAAGCGTGTATAGATATGGTTTGATTGTTGAACCGATTTGTCGTTTTCCGGTGCTAACCATATCATACTTAAAGAAATTGAAATCGGGACCGCCCACGTAGGCTTTTACCTGTCCGGTAGAAGGGCTTATCGCCACAAATCCGCTTCGCAAAAATCCTTTATGATAGCGGATTGAGTCCCATGGTGTCATCAAAGTATCTATTTCGCCTTTCCAAGAAAAGACTTTCATTTCAATAGGCTTATCCTTAAAATTAGAGATAATCTCTTTCTCGCTCATTCCGCTATTTTTCAATACTCTATAACGGTCGGTCTGTTTCATTGCCGTTGTCATAAGCGACTCTATTCTGTCGGCTACCGAACTTGCATAAGGTGCATACTTTTTCCCTTTTTTTTCGGCACTGAAATGTGGTTGTAAATATTCGCTAAGGTGCTCTCTTACCGCATCTTCAGCATATCGTTGCATACGGCTATCAATAGTAGAATATATTTTTAGTCCGTCGGTATAAATATTGTAGTAAGAGCCGTCGGCTTTTTTGTTTTTATTACACCATCCGTAAAGTGGATTTTTATCCCAAGATATAGAGTCCTCTTTGAACTGCTGTTTTTGCCATGAGGCATAATTTTTCATTTCGGGCTTTTTTGCCATCATTATTTTGGCAAGATGTTGTCTGTAGTAAGGTGCAGGAATATTGACATGTGAGATTCTATTGAAATCTAACTCTAACGGCATTTTTTGAAGCGAATCTTTTTCCTGCGAAGTTAAATGTCCTGCTTTATGCATCTGTGCAAGTACCACATTACGTCTCTCTTTTGTAATTTCAGGTCTTCTTACGGGATTATAGAGTGTGGAGTTTTGCAACATCCCAATCAGAGTTGCCGATTCCTGAATATTCAACTCATTCGGTCTTTTATTGAAATAAGTTATCGCAGCCGACTCAATTCCTACGGCACTATAGTTGAAATCGTATTTATTCAGATATAGATTAACTATCTCATCTTTAGTGTAAAATCGCTCCAACTTGGTTGCGATAACCCACTCTATCGGTTTTTGAGCATAACGTTGTAAGCGATTTTTTGCACGTGGCGAATAGAGCAATTTTGCCAGCTGTTGAGTAATTGTACTACCACCGCCACTGCTCTCATCCTGCATCAACATCGTTTTAAAAATAGCCCTTCCCAAACCGACAATATCAATTCCTGAATGTGAATAGTAACGCACATCTTCGGTAGATATCAGCGCATTGATAAGATGTGGCGATAAATCCGTATAATCTATAAATATACGATTGTCATCGCTCTCCGAAAAAGTGAAAAGCAGTTGATCGTCAGACGATATAACTTGCGATGCATACTTATCTATCGGGTTTTCCAGTTCATCAATCTGCGGCAGGTAACCTATTGCACCAACCGAAATAAGGAAAAAGAAAAATATATTTAGGACAATAATTATTCCGAACAGCATCCATAATTTTTTTATTAAATTATATTTGAAATCGGATGCTTTTTTATTCCCTTTTTTGTTTGTACTGTTGTTGTTCATATCACATTTTGAAATATATACTCAGACAGCATATTAATAAAAATTTATTGCAAAATTAAACAAAAGCATTGAATAAAATGATAGACAAAGCATTAAAAAAACGTTTTTTTTTTGTTAGACACAGGAGCCAAGAAACAAGACAAAAGACCTTTTTTATACCGTTTTATACCAATACGATGAACCTCCTTTAGCCATTTATAAACTCGTTGACGATAACTATTTACTTGCTCGCTTATCAATTTCATAGATACTTCTTGTAAGTATTGAAATTTTAAATGTGTTGACTTTCGTAAATTCCATTAGTAAACGCAATTTTTTGCGGGGAAGAATATACATTTTTCGGACAAAGGAAGAGGAAAAACACCCCTTCACTTTGTGCCGAATGGATAAAAGTGTTATATTCGCCTCCGTCTAAAAAAATTGAATA
>JBGZFC010000041.1:0-21394 GCA_041846575.1 Bacteroidota bacterium | reverse complement strand
TGGCGGCAACGGCTTGGAACTTGAAGAAAATGATGGAAAGACTCAAAGAGAATTTCTTGAATTTTATTTTCCGATGGGTTTTACAGCGATATAATTATTCTCTCCCATTGTAATTTGAATTTATAAGGGGAGACTATTTAGCATAACTGACTGATCTTGTTTCACGAATAACCGTAATCTTCACTTGACCCGGATAAGTCATGTCGGTTTGAATTTTCTTAGCTATCTCCATTGATAAATTTTCAGCCTCTTGATCATCGATTTTATCAGCACCTACAATTACACGCAACTCTCGTCCGGCTTGAATTGCATAAGTTTTTATAACGCCCGGATACGATAATGCCAAGTTTTCCAAATCGTTCAATCGTTTCAGATAAGCTTCAACTATTTCGTGTCGTGCTCCCGGACGTGCTCCCGAAATTGCATCGCATACCTGTACTATAGGAGCCAATAATGAAGTCATCTCCACCTCATCGTGGTGCGAACCTATCGCATTGCAAATATCGGGTTTCTCTTTATATTTTTCGGCAAGTTTCATTCCCAAAATTGCGTGTGGCAATTCAGGCTCGTCATCGGGAACCTTGCCAATATCATGCAACAAACCGGCACGTTTCGCTCTCTTCGGATTCAAGCCAAGCTCCGAAGCCATAATTGCACATAGATTTGCAGTTTCACGTGAGTGTTGCAACAAATTCTGACCGTATGAAGAACGATACTTCATCTTACCTACCATACGGATTAGTTCGGGATGAAGACCGTGAATACCCAAGTCGATAACTGTACGTTTTCCTGTTTCAACAACCTCTTCCTCAATCTGTTTTTTTACTTTCGAAACCACCTCTTCAATTCGTGCAGGGTGGATTCGCCCGTCAGCTACCAACTGATGCAACGATAATCTCGCAATCTCTCTGCGCACCGGGTCAAATGCCGAAAGGATGATAGCTTCAGGTGTGTCGTCAACTACTATCTCTACTCCTGTTGCTGCTTCCAAAGCTCTGATATTGCGACCTTCTCTGCCGATAATTCGACCTTTAACTTCGTCGGAATCGATATGAAACACGGTAATTGCATTCTCTATCGCTGTTTCAGTTGCTACTCGTTGAATAGAGTTTATAACAATTCGTTTAGCCTCTTTATTAGCTGTCAACTTGGCTTCTTCCATGATGTCGCTAATATAAGATTGGGCTTGAGTTTGAGCTTCATCTTTCAAAGATTCTACCAAACGTTCCTTTGCATCTTCTGCCGAAAGTCCTGAAATTGCTTCTAACTTTTCAACTTGTTGTCTATGAATACGGCTTAATTCTTGATTTCTCTTCTCGAACATCTCTTGCTGAGAGCTTAGAGTTGCTCTTATCTCTTCAATTTCCGTGTTCTTTTTGTTTAACTCTTCCTGTTTTTGGTTGAGGGTCATCTCTCGTTGCTTCAATCGATTCTCTGTATTTTGAATTTTTGAAGTGCGGATATTTGACTGCTTTTCAACTTCTGCCTTCATTGATAAAGTTTCTTCTTTTGCTTCAAGAAGTTTCTTCTTCTTGATTACTTCAGCATCTTTTTCAGCGTCACTCAATATTTTATGAACACGAGAGTTTGTCATTTTCACAATTACATACCATGTAACTGCTGCTCCGACAATCAATCCGATAATTGTAAATAATATTTGCATATAACTTTTCTGATTATTATTTAATAATATAAAGCTTTTACTAATTAACCCCGTAAAAGCTTTGGGCTTTCTCTATTTATATAGTGCATAAAAAAAGCACTCTAATTCATATCACGATTTTACTCGAACATGAAAAAGGTGCGTACAACAACTGATGCAAGAAAAACTATTTTTTCAAATATGCATCCAACTCACTTATAATCAAATTAATTTTATCTTCGTAAGGTTTAATATTATTCGATTTTCCTAACGAAAAATTTTCAACCAATATTTGAAGAGCAGCCATTATTACATAATCTTTCGTTACAAGTCCGCTACCCTCTCCCCCGAAAGTCGCTCTATATTGGTTTATCATATTATTTAATCTTTTAGCGGCACTTCGGAATGCTTCTTCATCTTTCCGGTCTATCTCCAAAGGATAATTTCCTCCGCTAATAAGTAGTGTCAATTTCATTTTGTCGTTGATCATAATGTATATATTTTTTTATCAACTATTTAACAATGCTATACATTTGTCAACTTTACGCACCAACGTGGATAGCTTAACTTTCGCTGCATCTACATCAACTGTTGCAGCAGTGATGGTTCTCGCCACCTTTAAGCTATCGTATTTTGTTTTCAATGAACTGAGTTCTTCTGCCAATTCGCTTAACTTCAAGCCTTTAGATTGCACTTCAGACTTTAGCACTTCATTTTCCTCTCTCAAGGCATCGCATAAAAACATAAGTTGTTTTATGCGAACTTCCAAGTCAATTAACAGTTTGTTTTTTTCTTCAGCCATAAGGAAACAAAAATCGTGCAAATATAACCATATATAACATTTTACACAAGTTTTTTTATTATTATTTTGTTTCTTTCAATAGTTGCTAATGCACATTGTTAATTTGACGAAGGCTTAACCATCGTCTTCCTCCAATTGTTCATTGCTAATTACTAATTGATAAATGTCATAACATTGTTTACAAAAAAGTATCGTAACTTCATTTACAGTTAATGATCAAAATCGTATCATAACGCAGCAGTATCAAAATTAAAGCACATCACTATGTTGTCATACTGAATGAAGCTTTTAGCGGAATGAAGTATCTGTTTTTTGAGATGCAAGACACAAGAGCCAAGACTTTTTTCGATGCGTTTACTGCCAAAAGATAACAGCTAAAAGAATAGATTTCTCACTTCGTTCGAAATGACAGGGATAATGAGCGGTATTCCCAACTCCGAACTGTAGATCAAGCACTGCAACAAAACGCTATATGTGGTTTGTTACGTTGATAAACGGAAAAAATAATCTTATGCTCTCATCAATGGGACGAACGGACTTAAAGCCGTTAGTCCCTTAATTTTCGAATATTAACAAAAACCTTTATAACAAATCATTTCAGAATAAAATTAAAATTTTTATCGGACAGCAATAAAAAAAACGTGTTTACTCGTTTACTGTTAACTTTTCTTCTTGCAGAAAAAATACGTCCCACAAAATAAATTTGCAGGACGTAAAAATATAAAAAACTATTTTTATGAAATAAGAGTTTATTTCTCGTTTACACGGAATGTTTCGTCACCATCGGCAAAGAACTTCACGATTTGGTTGGCAGCTGCCAATCCGGCATTAACATTAGCTTCTCCTGTTTGAGCTCCGCATTTTTTAGCAGAAGCCAAATAACGTTTTCCAAATTTTTCAGCCATTTCTGCATCGTTTGCAGGTTTAATATCGGTTGCATATTTAAATTTGGGACGCTCTTCCATTAATCTCATCAAGTCAGCCTCGTTGATAACCTCTTTTCTGGCAGTATTGATAACAATACCGTTTTCTGGCAGTTTGCTCAACAAAGCATAGTTGATACTTCCTTTTGTTTGGTCGTTTGCAGGCATGTGCAATGAAACGATTTCGCTCTTTTCGTATAACTCTTCGGGAGATTTTACTCCTGTTACGTTGTACAGTTTACCTATTTCGGGATTGCGTGCAAGAGATGGAGAATATGCATATACTTCCATTCCAAAGCCGTTTGCAATTTGAGCTACTAATTTGCCGATATAACCGAAAGCGTGCAAACCTAATTTTTTACCTCTAAGTTCAGAACCTGAAGTTCCATCAAAACCTGAGCGAACTAAATTAAGCAGCATACCATATACTAATTCGGCAACCGCATTAGAGTTTTGTCCAGGTGTATTCATTACACAAACACCGTTAGCTGTTGCAGCAGCCAAGTCCACGTTGTCATATCCTGCACCGGCACGAACTACAATTTTCAACTTTTTGGCAGCATCGAGTACCTCTTTGTCAATTATATCGCTACGGATAATGATAGCATTTGCTGTTTCAACCGCTTTTAAAAGTTCGCTTTTATCGGTATATTTTTCCAACAAAATAGCCTCATGTCCTGCATTTTCAATAATTCCCACAATTTGTTTTGTTGCCGCTGGAGCAAATGGTTTTTCTGTTGCAATTAAAACTTTCATTATGTATTTTTTTTATGATTAATATATCTATATAAATAATGTTGCCATTAGCTTTTCGGCACATAAATATGTCAAAAAGCCAAAGGCGGACAACTGAATGTATTATTTATTTTGGTTTTCAAAGTCTTGCATACATTTTATCAAAGCTTCTACGGCTTCTACCGGACAAGCATTATAAATAGATGCGCGGAAACCTCCTACAGAGCGGTGTCCTTTAATTCCCACCATACCTCTTTCTTTTGCAAAGTTCATAAAGTCGGCTTCTTTGTCTTTGTATTCTTCGTTCATCACAAAACATACGTTCATGATAGAGCGGTCTTCTTTTTCTGCCGTACCTTTGAACATTTTGTTGCGGTCGATTTCAGCATACAACATATCGGCTTTTTTTCGGTTGATTTTATACATTTCTTCCACACCGCCTAATTCTTTTACCCATTTCAAAGTTTCGTGCATTACGAAAATAGAGAATACGGGAGGAGTATTGAACATTGATTTGTCGCGTTCTTCTCCACCACAATGAGTACTGTAATTTACCATTGTTTGTAGTTTACGATCTACTTTTCCTACTAAATCTTTGCGAATAATAACGAAAGCAACACCGGCAGGACCTACGTTCTTTTGTGCACCACCATAAATTACGCCATATTTTTTAACGTCTATCGGACGGCTCATAATATCGGAAGACATATCGGCTACCAATGGAACCGGAGAGTCTATATCTTCGTGAATTTCTGTACCATAAATGGTATTGTTGGTAGTAATGTGGAAATAGTCCGCATCTGCGGGAATAGTGTAATTTTTAGGAATGTATGTGTAGTTTTTGTCTTCTGACGAAGCCACAACTTCCACGTCGCCGTAAAATTTAGCTTCTTTGATAGCTTTTTTTGCCCAAACGCCTGTTTGCAAATAGGCAGCTTTTTTGCTCATCAAGTTAGCCGGTACGGTAAAGAATTGTGTGCTTGCACCACCTCCCAAGAACATTATTTCGTAGTTTTCAGGGATATTCAACAACTCGCGCCAAAGGTCGGCTGTTTCTTTCATAATACGTTCCCAGCCGGGAGTACGGTGAGAGATTTCAAGAATTCCGATTCCGGTTCCGTCAAAATCACGAATAGCTTCAATAGCTGACTCAATAGCTGGTTTTGGTAAAACGCAGGGTCCTGCGTTGAAATTATACTTCTTCATAATTAATAAAATTTAATAACTTGTTATATAAATATTTTACTTAATTTTTTCTTAGGATTGCGTTAAAAAAGCAGTTCTTGTTTTCCGCAACAAATTTACAATTTTTTTCTCAATATTAATAGTAAAAAATCGAAATATATTTTACTCAATCACTTATAGAACAAAAAAAGTGAAAATCAATTACTTATAATAATCTGTAATCTATTATCTTTCAATGATTAACAAATTTAGCTCAGACCGTATAAGCGATATAGACCCGCATATTTTTACAATCTTTTAACCATTCTATATTTTCCTAATTCTCACACCTCTGACAAAATGACACTCTCCTTTCTCCAAAATCAAATCAGCTCTAAAACGAGTAGGAAGTATATTTTGCTCTAAATTAGGCAAATTGATAGAGTCCCAAATTTCCGTAGCTGTTGTTACTAATTCATCTTCAGAATAGGATGCATATCGGTGAAAATATGAATCAACATTTTGAAACGCCGTCTGTTGCAACTTTTTAAAACGCTCTATATACCAATTCTTTATATCCTTTGAGTTAGCATCAACATATATTGAGAAATCAAAAAAATCGGAAACAAACACTCTGCGTCCAGGTTTTTTATTGATGGAGACTTGCAACACATTTATTCCTTCCACGATGAGAATATCGGGCTTTTCGAATCGATAAATTTCATCGGGAATAACATCGTAATAAAGGTGAGAATATACAGAAGTCTGCAGCGATTCACGACCCGATTTCGCTGCTGCCAAAAAAGCAAGCAATGCCTTTGCATCGTAGCTTTCGGGAAAACCTTTTTTATTTAAAATTCCGTTTTTCTCCAAAACAGCATTCGGATACAGAAAACCATCGGTTGTAACCAACTCAACCTTTGGTTTTTCAGGCAACATAGAGAGCAGTTTTTGCAATACCCTCGCCGTTGTACTTTTGCCAACTGCCACACTGCCGGCAATACCAATAATATAGGGTATCGTTTGATTTGGTTTTTTAAAGAAAACGTTCCGTTCATGATGCAAATTGCGATAGTGTGTTATTTGTATTTGAAGCAATCTGATTAGTGGCATGTAAATATCTTCTACTTCAGCCATTGTAAGTGGCTCATTAAGCGAGCGAAGCTGAGTCAAATCAATATCGGCAACAGGAAAACTGGGATGCTCTTCCAAGTTGCTCCACTCTTTTCTCGTAAATGCTCTGAACGGCGAATAAGTTACACTATACGGTGTGCGAATCATAATTGTTCTGTTTCTGTCTGCAAATATACACAGTTTAATATTATCCGACTACTCTTTTCAAGAAAATATACTGAAAAAAGATTTATATATCAGGGCTGTAGGAGATAAAATATTTTTTTAACAAAACCGTGTATATGTGCGGGAAATAAGAAAACAAGTTGTACATCTACATTTATAGAACTTTATATTTTAAAATTCAATGTATTATGAAAAAGTTATCTAATCTAAGAGATATGATACAAAATTATTTTTGTTCGATAAACATTTTCATTTTACTCTGAAATGATTTATTGTAAACGATTTCAAAATTTATTTGAGATAGGGTGCTTGAATTTAAAATCGATGTAGTCAAAAGCCCATTTTTCATAACCGTATGCAAACGAAGATTACGGTAAGGTAAAATAATGTTCAAACCTTTCAGCCCGAAGTGGCTGAGGATGTATCAGAAGTAAAGTACATCACTATGTTCTCATACTGAATGGAGCTTTTAGCGGAATGAAGTATCTGTTTTTTTTAGATGCAGGACACAAGAGCCAAGACTCAAGACAAAAAGAGCAAGATAGATTCTTCACTTCGTTCAGAATTCGCAGAATCGCCCTTAGGCAATGACAAAAACGAACGAATGTCGGGCTTTTGAGACAACCCCTGCTTGTCCCAAAGAATTTCGTATGCTTGCAGGCAAAATTAGTATGGTCATTTCTAACCGCAAGCGGTTCCGCTTCTCGCTAAAGACTCGATTCTATCGTGTGGTATTATTATCACTCGAAAGGATTCGCGATAACGAGGTTATGGAAATTTCACCTATTCAGGCGATAAAGTGTTTTTTATAGAACAGCAATGGTATAAAATAAACAAAAGGCGGCATCAAAAATTTTAAGCCGCCTTTTGTTTGTCTCTTCGAATAAAGTAAGGATTCTGGGGACCGGCTATTAGCCGTTGGCTTTTGGCTGTTAGCTTCGCCGTTGGATACCACGCGAAAGGATTCGTGAGAGCAGCGCAAAAAGACTTTGCGTTCTAAGCGTATTTCCTTTTACGAACTTTGCGTGAAACTAACTAAATACCGAAAGATGATAGCCGAATGCTTAAAAAGTTTTACAACAAATCCACACTTCTCTTAATAAAGTTACTCAAAGCCTCTCCTTTAAGCATACCGTTCGACAATAACGCCAAATCTATAATCTGACGCAGCTTTTGATTTTCGGAAGCATAAGTTGCAACAGCATCTTTTTCTTTATCTTGTACATCTGCTTTTATTTGTTTAACGATAGGATGCTCAATATTTAAAATTACCTGAAACATATCCGGCATTTCACCATAAAAAGTCATTCCTCCCTGCATTGCCGACATCTCTTTCATACGTCTCGAAAACTCGTTTTGAATTATTTGTATAGGCTTGCCGTTCTCGCCCAAAGATTTGAAATCTACAATAAACTCTGTTTTGTCAATTTCAGGGAGTTGCGATTTTACAGCCTCAATCAAATTCTCTTTCTCTTTATCTGAAAGCTCTACTTTGCTTATCTCCTCTTTCTCGATAATATGCTCAATGGTATCGCTATCAACTCGTACAAATCGGGATTTCCCCATCTTTTGTTCCAGCAGTCCCATCCAATGGACATCGAGTTGTCCATCCATAATAAGCACATCGTAACCCATATCTTTTGCCGACTCGATAAATGTGTATTGCTCGATTTTATCGTTGGCATAGAGATAAACACAATTACCGTTCTTGTCAGTTTGATTACCCTCAATTAGAGATTTATACTCTTCAAATGTAAAATATTTACCGTCAACATTTTTCAATAGACTAAAATTTGAAGCTTTGTCGTAAAATTTTTCTTCGGTAAGCATTCCATACTCTATGAAAATTTTCAGACTATCCCACTTCTCCTCAAATTGCAGACGATCTTTTTTGAAAATATCTTCCAATTTATCTGATACTTTTTTAGTTATATGGTTAGATATTTTCTTAACGTTATGGTCGCTTTGCAGATACGAGCGAGACACATTTAGCGGAATATCAGGCGAATCGATTACTCCATGTAACAACGTTAAAAAATCAGGCACAATACCTTCTACCGAATCGGTAACGAAAACCTGATTGCAATAAAGTTGTATTTTGTTTTTCTGCAACTCTATACTGCTTTTAACTTTAGGAAAATATAGAATACCCGTCAAATTGAAAGGATAATCCACGTTTAAGTGAATCCAAAATAGTGGTTCTTCAAGGCTCATCGGATAAAGGTCGTGATAAAACTTCAGATAATCATCATTATCAATATTTACCGGCTTCTGTTTCCAAAGCGGATTAGAATCATTAATCACGTTATCTTCGTCAGTATCAACATATTTACCGTCTTCCCACTTCTGTTTTTTACCGGAAATAATAGGCACAGGCAAGAATTTGCAATATTTATTCAGTAAAGAATCGATTTTGCTTTTTTCTAAAAAAGCCTCATTTTCGCTGTCAATATGCAATACAATATCGGTTCCTCTTTCGGTTTTATCTGCTTTTTCCATCGTAAATTCCGGATTTCCATCGCATAACCATTTTACCGCATCCTCGTCGTCTTTATGCGATTTGGTAATGATTTCTACCTTCTCGGCAACCATAAATGTTGAGTAAAACCCGAGTCCGAAATGTCCGATAATTGCATTGACACCATCTTTATATTTGTCAAGAAACTCGTTTGCCGACGATAAAGCTATCTGATTGATATATTTATCAACTTCGTCGGCACTCATACCCACTCCTCTGTCTGAAATTGTAATGGTTTTTGCTTGTTTATCTATTGCAATTCTCACGGAGAGGTCGCCCAAATCGCCTTTGAACTCGCCCAAATCGGAAAGTGTTTTTAGCTTTTGCGTTGCATCAACTGCATTGGAAACTACTTCACGAAGAAATATTTCGTGGTCGCTGTAAAGAAATTTCTTGATAATGGGGAATATATTATCGGTAGTTACCCCAATTTGTCCTTTTTTTATCATATCTTGTTCGTTTGATTATTGTTTTTATTTACAGATGAGTTGCAAATAGTATGCCATTTATTAGACATAAGAAACAAGAATCAATATTAAAGATTGCACCCCAAGTGCCGTATGGATTTGCATTCGCGACTGTATCATCATGTTCTCAAGCGAATCCGTTCGCATAGTATTAACCCACATCAACATCGGACTTCGAACAAAAAAATAATCATAAACACATTAAACCTTTTTCTATTTTTTCAATCTAAGCAACATAAGGCTAAACAACAGATAGTTTTACAGCCTTATTTGCACGATTACAGGTATGATAATAAACTATATTATTTTTTAATCACGTTAAAAATAAGATGAAAAATTTTAGCGAAGATTATTTGTTCAATTTATTTCTATTTTTAGTACGATAGATATTTTTTATAGCTCATATTTGAGTGATTTTTCACAAAGCAAACAAGCCTAACACATTGGATTACAAAACAAAAGCCTGCAAAGCAAATATTTTCAAGATTAAACACTCACTTTTCTCTCAAAAAAAAATTGTATCGACTAAAGATTTTTCTCTAAATTTGTGGTACATATTTAGTCTCTTTTTTTTTTAATATTTCGAAGAAACGATTAATATGTAGCTTAACACAATCAAACACTTACAATATGAAACTTATAGGCTCATTCGAAAACAGATTATTAGGTTTACAAGATAATATGTACAATTTTGCTCTTACACTCACAGCAGACAGAGAAGAAGCAAAAGACCTGCTACAAGAAACTACGCTACGCGTATTAGATAATAAAGAAAAATATTACGAAAACAAAAACTTCAAAGGCTGGGTATTTACAATTATGCACAACATATTTGTAAACAACTATCGAAAGATTGTAAGAAGCCAAACTATTATTGACAAAACAGAAAATCTTTATCATCTCAACATGCCGCAAGACTCAGGCTTTGACACTCCCGATGGAGCTTACACCATAAAAGAGATAAATAAAGCAATTTCGAGTTTCACCGAAGAGTATAAAGTGCCGTTTTCGATGCACGTTTCGGGATACAAGTATGAAGAGATTGCCAAACACTTGGACTTGCCTATCGGAACAGTAAAAAGCAGAATTTACTTTGCAAGAAAAAGACTACAAGAGATGTTGAAAGATTTTAGATATTACACAGAATAATATTTATAGATTTTTTCATAACAAAAACCTCAACCGCTGTCTGCTTTTAAGGCAGCGGTTTTTTATTGACCGAAATCGTCGCTACTCCATGAATTCTTTCGCGTGGTATAATTCAGACAAAAGAGCTAATAAAAAATAGATTCTTCACTTCGTTCAGAAGGTCAATAAATTATTAACTGCTCATTGTCAATTAAAAATCACTAAACATCCTTACTTATTGTATAATAATAGAATAGACAGTTGATGATAATTTTTTATCTCCTATTAGCAATGAATAATGCAGGCTATTTTGTATTTTTGCAAACATGCAATCAACCGAAAAAGACAACACTCCCAATCTGCTCGACCAACTAAATGATGCACAGCGTGCTGCAGTAGAGTACTGCTCCGGACCTTCGCTCGTTATAGCGGGAGCAGGTTCGGGAAAAACACGTGTGCTAACTCACAAAATAGCCTACTTGCTCGAACAAGGGCTGCCTCCATATTATTTATTGGCTCTCACGTTCACCAATAAAGCTGCACGAGAAATGAAAGAGCGAATTGCCGAGTTGGTTGGAGAAAAGAAAGCACGTCGGTTGTGGATGGGAACTTTTCACGCAATTTTTTCACGTATATTGCGAAACGAAGCGGAGGCTATCGGGTTTCAATCCAATTTCACTATTTCGGATACATCCGACTCAAATAATCTTATCAAAATAATAGTAAGAGATATGGGGTTGGATGATAAGATTTACAAACCAAACGTATTGCACAATCAGATTTCACGAGCAAAAAATGCGCTTATCACGCCAAGAATGTATGCTCAAAACAGCGAATTGCTGGAATATGACCGCATGGCGAAACGTCAGCGACTTTTTGAGATATATCAGCACTATCAAAACAGACTTCGTCAATCGAATACAATGGATTTTGACGATTTGTTGCTTTATACAAATATCTTGTTCAGAGATAATTCCGAAATTTTAGAGAAATATCGCAATCAGTTTCAATATATATTGGTTGATGAGTATCAGGACACCAATTTTGCTCAGCACCTTATAGTGAAGCAGTTGGCGGAGGCACATAATCGTGTTTGTGTAGTTGGCGATGATGCTCAGAGCATATACTCGTTCAGAGGAGCCAACATAGATAATATTTTGAATTTCAAAAGCTCATTTCCCGGAACAGAAACGTTTAAGTTAGAGCAAAATTATCGCTCAACACAAAATATAGTAAATGCAGCCAACAGCCTGATAAAAAAGAATAAAGGACAGATTTTCAAAAATGTTTTTTCGGAAAACGAAGTCGGAGAACCAATTGAATTATTGAGTGCATTTTCCGATTTTGAAGAGGGTCTTATAGTCTCGAATAAAATATCACGTATGCGATACGAAGCTCACGAATCGTACGGCGATTTTGCCATCTTATATCGCACCAATGCACAATCAAGGATTTTTGAAGATGCTCTTCGTAAAAAGAATATCCCTTATCGTATCTTTGGCGGCACTTCTTTCTATCAAAGAAAAGAGATAAAGGATGTTATCAGCTATTTTCGTCTTATAATAAATCCTGACGACGAAACTGCTTTCCGCCGAATTGTAAACTACCCGGCTCGTGGAATAGGAGATGTAACATTAAACAAAATATCATCTACCGCTCAACAACACGGCGTAAGTTTATGGCAGATAATTTCCGACCCACTGCAGTACAATCTCGACATAAATGCCGGAACAGCAAAAAAAATTGGCGACTTCCAATCACTTATTGCCGATTTTATCGAGCAAAACAAATCGCTTAATGCTTTGGATTTGGCAAAAATTGTAATTAAAAATTCGGGTATAGCAAATGAATCGCACAAAGATATGACACCCGAAGGGATGAGCCGTGCCCAGAATATTCAGGAATTGCTTAATGCGCTGAGCGAATTTGTATCGCAGCGATTGGAATCGGGAGAAGAAGAAAACACAAAACTTGCCGATTTTCTTTCGGAGGTTTCTCTGCTTACCGACCAGGATACAAACCATGACGACAGCAATGAGAAAGTTACCTTGATGACTGTACACTCATCGAAAGGATTGGAGTTTAAACATGTATTTGTTGTCGGAATGGAGGAAGATTTGTTTCCTTCGTCAATGGCGACAGATGAACCGCGAGGTTTGGAAGAGGAGCGACGTCTGTTTTATGTCGCAATAACACGCTCAAGAGTCTCCTGCACAATTACTTATGCTCGAAGCAGATTTAAAAACGGCAGTATAAATTCAAGTCGGGAAAGCAGATTTATTAAAGATATTGACAAAAAATTTATCGTTTCAGAACAGGGCAATTTCGACACAGACAACAAAGAGGGTTTTTGGGAAATGATGAAAAGTCAATCTACGTTTACGAAAAGTACAAATCAACCAAAAGATAGCACACAAACAGATTACTTCGCACCCGGAAAACTCACTCCGATTAATCAGACCAACATCTCTTCTTCGAAAAAACTATCGGACGAAGCAAAAAGTTTGAAAGTGGGCAATATTATTATACACGAACGTTTCGGACGCGGCAAAGTGATTGAAATAGAGATGTCGGACAACGATAAACGTGCATTTGTAGAGTTTGATTCGGCAGGGCGGAAACAGCTTTTACTCAAATTTGCAAAGTTTGAAATTGTGGAGTAGCATTTATATTTATTGTTAATCCGCGGATTTTAATCATTAGTTCCACGAATAAAAAACTCATAGCAATTGATACTCCTGCTCAATGAAGTTTTTATAACCGCAATATTCTTTTGAAAAAAATCTACTCTTTTAGTTTCTCTATCACGCTTTTTCTTTGTAATTTTGTGCCATACACAATTAAAACTATATTTTACATTTTCTATGGCTACAAAACCATTTTTTTATCAAGAACCATTCCCTATGTCGGAAGACAAAACAGAGTATTATCTTTTAACCAAAGAGCATGTTTCTGTTGCAGAGTTCGACGGCAAAGAGGTAATAAAAGTTGCTCCCGAAGCACTTACACTGTTAGCACAACACGCTTTTCGCGATGCCCAATTCCTATTGCGTACATCACACCAAGAACAGTTGGCAAAAATACTGCACGACCCCGAAGCAAGCGAAAACGATAAGTACGTAGCACTTGCCCTACTTCGTAACGCTGAAATTTCGGCAAAAGGCATACTCCCTTTCTGTCAGGATACAGGTACGGCAATAATCATGGGGCACAAAGGTCAACAGGTTTGGACCGAAGGCAACGATGCCGAAGCTCTTTCACGCGGAGTTTACAACACATACACCAACGAAAACCTTCGTTATTCGCAAAACGCGGCATTCAATATGTATGACGAAGTAAACACCGAAACAAACTTACCTGCCCAAATAGATTTATACGCCACACAAGGAGCCGAATATAAATTTTTATGCTTGGCAAAAGGCGGAGGCTCGGCAAACAAAACATTCTTGTATCAAGAAACAAAAGCCTTGTTATCTCCCGATGTTTTGGAGAAATTTCTTATCAGCAAGTTAAAAGATCTTGGTACAGCCGCTTGTCCTCCATACCACTTAGCTTTTGTAATCGGAGGAACATCTGTTGAAACAAATCTAAAAACTCTGAAACTTGCTACAACTCGCTATTACGACAATCTACCAACAGAAGGTAACGAACACGGAAGAGCATTCAGAGATGTAGAGTTGGAAAATAAACTGAAAAAAGCAACCGAAGAGTTAGGTCTTGGAGCACAATTCGGCGGGAAATATTACGCTCACGACATTAGAGTTATCCGATTGTCAAGACACGGAGCATCAGTTCCCGTTGGGATGGGAGCATCTTGCTCTGCCGACCGCAATATCAAAGCAAAAATCAATAAATATGGTATCTGGATTGAGAAATTAGAAGATAACCCCGGACGTTTGATTCCCGAATCATTACGCGAAGCGGGAGAAAGCGGCGGCATAAAAATAGATTTGAATCGCCCGATGTCTGAAATTCTGGCAGAATTGACAAAATATCCGGTATCTACTCGTCTGTCATTAAGCGGAACAATAATTGTTGCTCGCGATATTGCTCACGCCAAATTGAAAGAACGCATCGATAACGGCGAAGGTTTGCCACAATATATTAAAGACCACCCAATTTATTACGCCGGACCGGCAAAAACTCCAAAAGGTTACGCTTGTGGCTCTATGGGACCGACAACAGCAGGACGTATGGACTCGTATGTTGATTTGTTACAATCGCACGGCGGCAGCATGGTTATGCTTGCGAAAGGTAACAGAAGTCAGCAAGTAACAGATGCTTGTAAAAAACATGGCGGTTTCTACCTCGGAAGTATCGGAGGTCCTGCCGCTGCTATAGCACAAAACAGCATCAAGAGTTTGGAATGTATAGAATATCCCGAACTTGGCATGGAGGCTATTTGGAAAATTGAAGTTGAAGATTTCCCCGCATTTATCCTTGTTGATGATAAAGGAAACGATTTCTTTCAAATAGTTGCCAAATCAAAAGATGCATGCAAATCTTGCAAATAGTAATATCAAATAGTAGAAACGCTACAAACCTCGTTTCCACATAATAAACGGGCAATGCGGGTTACATCGCATTGCCTGTCGTTTTTTTCTACAACTTACAATTTTTCAACCCACAATCCGTTAATTTATGTGATAATAACGGCTTGGGTTTATCTTATTTAACAAGAATAGAAGAAAAATGCACCATGTGGAAAAGGTCGATAAATATGTTTTCATTACCTTTGCACTGATTTATTAATTTGAAAACTTATAAAAAAAGAAATAATTACAACAATAATAGAATGAAAAAGTATAAACTGATAAATTCGATTGCCGGTTGGGCTATATTTCTCATAGCTGCAGTTGTTTATTTAAAGACAATTGAGCCAACCGCGAGTTTCTGGGATTGCGGAGAGTTTATTTCGGCAGCATATAAAATGGAAGTAGGACACCCACCCGGTGCTCCAATCTTTATGCTCATTGGAAACTTGTTTACACAACTCACTTCAGACCCTTCGCAAGTGGCAAAAATGATAAACAGCATGTCGGCTATAATGAGCGCATTGACTATTATGTTTCTATTCTGGACGATAACACATTTAACTCGAAAATTGGTGTTAAAGAAAGATAGCGAAACTATCTATCCGGGACAAACAATCATGATTATCGGTAGCGGAATTGTAGGCGCATTGGCTTATACATTTTCCGATACTTTTTGGTTCTCAGCCGTTGAGGGCGAGGTTTACGCTTTTTCGTCAATGCTCACGGCATTGGTATTCTGGCTCATTTTGAAATGGGAAGATAACGCACATAAAGCAGATTCAGACAAGTGGATTGTTTTAATCGCATACGTTATGGGCTTATCCATCGGAGTGCACCTGCTCGGCTTACTTTGTATCCCTGCCATTGTTATGGTTTATTACTACAAAACAGAGAAAAACATAACTTGGAAAGGTTCTTTACTGGCTCTGTTGCTATCGTTTGCGTTAATGGTAATATTGATGTACGGCATTGTTCCGGGCTTTACAAAAGTAGGCGGCTGGTTCGAACTGTTTTTCGTAAACACACTTGGATTTAGCTACAATTCGGGAGTATTCGCATATATCATTGTCCTTTTAGCTGCTGTAGCATGGTCACTATTTGAAACATTATCGCCCAAAGGCAGCATAAAGAGAGGACAAGTTGCTTTTGTATTGAGTTTGGCTCTTTCAGGCATTCTATTTATCGGTAGCAGTGCATTGATTTGGCTGATACTTATAGCTGTAACTATCTATTTTGTTTTTGTTAAAAAAAGAATCAGCACAAGAGTTATGAATATATCTATGTCGAGTTTGATGGTTATTATTATCGGTTTTTCTGCATACGCCATTATCCCGATACGCTCGGCAGCTAACCCACCACTCGATTTGAACTCACCCGAAGATATTTTCTCGTTAGCCAGTTATCTTAACAGAGAGCAATATGGACAAACACCTCTGTTTCACGGAACAACATACGTTTCACAAGTAAAACGTGATGCAGAAGGAAATCCGATTGTTGCCAAAGAAACAAAGTCTTATAGCAAAATAATCAAAAATTCGCCCGACGAAAAAGACAAATACAAAGTATCTACATACCCTACATATAAATACACCAACACGATGCTTTTCCCGCGTATGCACTCCAATCCGACAAAACCCGGGTTCGGAAATCACATGCAAGGATACGAAATTTGGGGAGGTGTAGTTAATAAAAATGAACAACCTTCATTTTTCCAAAACGTGAAATTCTTATTCAATTACCAAATAAACTTCATGTACTGGAGATATTTCATGTGGAATTTTTCGGGTCGTCAAAACGATATTCAAGGCGATGGAGGCATGACAAAAGGTAATTGGATGACAGGAATTTCGTTTATTGACAAAGCTATCGGTCTCGGACCACAAGACAATATCGCACCTGAAGTTGCAGACAACAAAGGGAGAAACAAGTTTTACATGTTACCGCTTATATTAGGTTTGATAGGAATAATTTATCAACTTAGATTGAAAGAAAAAGGGTTACAAAACTTTATTGTAGTCTTTCTGCTTTTCTTTATGACAGGACTCGCTATAGTGCTATACCTAAACCAAACGCCTTATGAGCCACGAGAGAGAGATTATGCTTATGCCGGTTCTTTCTATGCTTTCGCTATTTGGATAGGAATAGGTGTCGCCGGAATTGGCAAATTCTTACGCAATTATATTAAAAACACAACCATAGCATCATCAATTGCTATTATTACATGTCTGCTTGTACCTTTACAAATGGTAAGTCAAACATGGGACGACCACGACCGCTCAGGACGCACATTGGCAAGAGATACAGGAATGAATTATCTGACTTGTGTTGAACCGGGCGGGATAATATTCTGTAACGGAGATAACGATACTTATCCTCTGTGGTATGTACAAGAGACGGAAGGTTTCCGTACAGATGTACGAGCAACCAATATGAGTTTTTTGCAAACAGAGTGGTACATTGACCAGCTATTGTGTCAAGCATACGAATCTGAACCACTACCTATTAATTGGACGAGAGAGAGATATTGGAGCGAAGCCGGAGATATGGCTTATGTTCTTTCGGAGAGCGACATTATTGAGGTACTGAAACGAAATAGTGTCCCGCCAACCTCTTACGGACAATATTACGATACAAGTGCATATAGAGACACTATCTCTCTACGACAAACTATGGAAAATCTGCGAACCGGAAACAATGCAATACCAAAGAACCCGTTCGGAATAACGGATTTGCAAATTGTACCCGGAAAAGTGCTGGCTATTGATGTTGATACGACAAAAATCAATTGGACAGGTATAAATTCAAAACCTTCTGATAAAATGTATGTGAACTTAGCAGGAAAACAGACGTTGCGTCGTATAGATTTGATGTTTTTAGAAATGCTTAACAATGTAAATGATAACAATTGGCAAAGACCTTTAACTTTCGCGATTACGGTTGATAGAAATCTTTATATGAACTTACAAGAGAAAAACTTCTCTCTGACGGGATTGGCTTATCAAATCGTACCCGGAATACCACAAAGTAAGGCCGTTAATACGGAAAAAACTTATGATAACATGATGAACAAGTTCAAATGGGGTGGATTGGAGAAAAATCCGAATATTTATTTAGACGAAACTTGTCGTAGAATGATTTCTACATTCCGCATATCATTCAACTTATTAATAGAGGCATTAATATCGGAAGGAAAAAATGAAAAGGCTCTTGCAGCTCTTGATAAATGTATTTCTGTAATGCCTGCTTCTGCCGTTCCGTTCGGGAACGACGGAATTTTGTATGGCAGAGCATATTACAGAATAAACGAAGACAAAAAAGCTGCTCAACTTCTGCAACAAATTGATGAAAGAGTTAATAAAAACATCAATTGGTACTATCGCTTATCTCCACAACAGATAAACAATGCCGCCGTTAATATATATGATAATGTTAATCAACTTCTCTTACTAACATCGGTTTATCAGGAGTTTGACAAAGAAAAATATGTCGCTAAATCGGGAGAATTGATGAAGTTAGCTGAAACAAGTTACAAAAGCGGTATTGGATATATTGGCGATTTCATATTAAAAGAGCTTACCGATAGTGCAATTAGAAGCTACTATACATCTGATGAGAGCGAAGAGGATAAAATCGCGTTAGAGGAAGGAATTGTAAAACAGACTTCGCAATTGATGCAGCAATATAGTCCGAACTTGTTGCAACAGTATAGCAAAGCACAAGAATAGTAATTTGTAATTACCTGTCTATTTACGATTTATAAGTAGCAGCTATTTTGAAGTTAGCCATTACATAATTCATCAAAAGTCTTGCATATTGAACTTTAAAAAATGCTTATTTATCAAAGTCGGTATTACAAATCCCGACGACCAAAAATAATAAAATTAAAAAACAAAAAACAATAACAATGAAAAAAACAAAGTACATCTTTATTTTAGCTGTGTTGAGCACTTTACTTCTGTCAAGCTGCGGATACAACAACATGGTAAGCAAACAAGAAAATGTAGAATCACAGTGGGGAAATGTAGAAAATGCTTATCAGAGAAGAGCAGATTTAATTCCCAATTTAGTTAATACAGTAAAAGGCTATGCCGAACACGAACAAGAGACTCTGACAAAAGTAACCGAAGCTCGTGCAAAAGCAACGCAAACTACCGTTGATGTTGAAAATCTGACCGAAGAGAACATTCAAAAATTTCAAGAAGCACAAGGCGAATTAGGTCAAGCATTGGGCAGATTACTACTGATTCAAGAAAATTATCCCGAACTGAAAGCTAACGAATCATTTCTGGCACTGCAAGACGAACTTGCCGGAACAGAAAATCGCATCGCAGTTGAGCGCAACAAATTTAACGAAACCGCTCAAGACTACAATGCATATATTCGCCAGTTTCCTCGCGTGATTTATGCCGGATGGTTCGGATTTAAAAAGAAAGGGTATTTCAAAGCCTTAACGGGAACAGAGACAGCACCAAAAGTAGAGTTTTAAAATAGACAATACACGACAACACAACATCTTTCATCTTTTTTAAAATGCTAAACAGGGAAGAGTTGCTATTGGTAAAAGATGCCATTCGCGATGCGGAACGTCTTACGTCTGCCGAGATTCGTGTGTGCATAGCAAGACGATGTTCAATAGACCCATTTCAAGCAGCTTGCAGAAAATTTGAGAAATTAAAGATGCATAAAACAGCATTGCGAAACTCTGTACTTATTTATGTTGCCCCTACTGATAATAAAGTCGCAATTGTTGGCGATTCGGGAATAACTAAAATAACCCAACCTGATTTCTGGAGCAACTCATTGTCAGAAATGATTCCCTTTTTTAAAGATAAGAAAATTTGCATAGGTATTTGCCTCGGAGTAAAAAAGGTAGGCGAACTGATGAAAGAGTTATATCCTGCCGACTCTGAAAATCCGAATGAATTGAGCAACGACGTTATATTTGATGAATCTGATGAAGAATAAAATAATACTTTCATTTATTTTTATACTTTCAGTTTTGGGAGTTTTAGCACAAGAAATCCCCGAACCGATGTATCCATACAGATTGGTTAACGATTTCGCCCAAATATTCTCGCCGGAAGAGCAAGAAGCATTAGAGCAAAAACTACTTGCCTACAACGATTCCACATCAACACAAATATACGTTGTAACCATCTCCGATTTGCAAGGCTATGACGCATCCGACTTCGCTTTCAGGCTTGGCGAGAAATGGGGAATAGGACAAAAAAGCAAAGATAACGGTGCTGTAATTCTTGTGAAACCCAAAACAGCCGACAGCAACGGGCAAGCTTTCATCGCTACAGGATATGGATTGGAAGCACGTATCAACGATGCCTACGCAGGTCGTATTATCCGAAATAAAATGATTCCGCACTTTAAAGAAGATGATTATTTTAGCGGAGTAAATGCTGCTGTAGATGAAATGATTGCTCGACTATCGGGCGAATTTAGTGCCGATGAAGAAGAATCAGATAACATGCCTATTTGGGTTATTATTTTACTTATTTTAATCATTATCGTAGTAATTTCCGTTTCTTCGGGAGGAGACCAGCATATCGGCGGTAACCGTAATCGCAGATCCGGCGGGACGATATTTTTTCCAACCTCGGGAGGCAACTCCGGCTGGGGCGGTGGTTTCGGCGGCTTTGGAGGAGGCAGCGGATTCGGAGGAGGCTTCGGTGGTGGAGGAGGCGGAAGATTTGGAGGAGGCGGTGCCGGCGGAAGCTGGTAATATTTTGGCTTTTAGCTTTTAGCCATTGCCTTTTGGCTTTATCGTTGGGCTGATACCACGATTTTGCCCGAAGTCGGATGACCGAGGAATAAGCCTTGATGTACGAGATGTCATTCAGAATGGAGTGAAGAATCTATATTTTTACGATTTATAAAGTCGAGATTGCAAAGCCCTCTGATAAAAGTTTTTATTGATTTTTTTAATTTTACAACCCCAAAAACATCATTTTAATTTTTATGTAAAATTTTTATCCTACTTTTGTGCTGAAATTTTTTATAAACAAATTAATAACCTGAGTTCTGTTTGAAGGGTATCCGATTATCTCATTGAAATTAGTCATAGAGCCTCTATCCGTTAAAATGCATGACGGACTTATAGGAAAAAAATAAAAAAAACAGATTTAGAAGAACAGGGCTAATTGCTGTTCTTCGTATGTTCTCTCAAAGC
>JBGZFC010000040.1:0-5968 GCA_041846575.1 Bacteroidota bacterium | reverse complement strand
TTATCTTCAATGATGAAAGAAAATCCGCCTAAACTGATATTGTGTGTTTTGTCCATAACTAAATAATTTTATTAACCATTGTTTGTAATTCTTGCCACGATTTAACAATTTCTTGTAAAAAAGTTTTTCCGCTATCGGTTAGTACATAATATTTTCGGGGCGGTCCCGAATTGGATTCTTTCCAAGTATAGCTGAGCATTTTAGCATTTTTCAATCGCGTAAGCAACGGATAAAGCGTTCCCTCAACCACAATCATATCAGCCGATTTCAGTTCTTCAATGATGTCTGAAACGTATGCCTCTTGATTTTTATTAATTATGGAAAGAATACACATCTCCAAGATGCCTTTTCGCATCTGTGTTTTTGATTTTTCTTTGTCTATTGTCTCCATTCTAATTTATTTTTTTGCAAAGATAAAACATTTTTCACTACCTTGCAATAAAAAGTACTTATTTTTTTTGTATTTTTTTATATATTGATTTTCAGTCAATTAAAAATATTTTTTTAACTTGTAGATGTTTTGTAGATGCTTTTTTTCAGAAAAATATTGTTTTTTGTTTTATTTTTGCCACCGAAATTAATTTTTAAAGCATACAAAAATGAGCGAAAAAGAAATCCTCAAAAAAATTGATGATTGGGACGATATGGACAATATTCAAGCTATTGTCGATTTTGTAGAAAATCTCCCCATTGAAAAACGAACAACTCCCGTACTTAGTGAGTTGGGTAGGGCTTACAACAATCTTTATTGGCTTGACCAAACTGCCGATAATTCACATTATTTGCGTAAAGCGATTGATGTTTTCAAGTATTTGGAAGATGAACTCAGTGAAGATGCTTCGTGGAATTACCGTATTGGATATTCGTATTTTTACTTGGGTGAAGGCGAATTAGCCAAAAAATATTTTCTTAAAGAACGAGCTTTAGATGGTTGTGGAAATGATGTAGAAACTTATTTGGATTGTATCGATTTTGCAAGCAAAAAAGGCATTTCGTGTGTGGAAGTGTATAACGGAGGTCGTGCCAAAATACAATATCCGCTGGAATTTTTATTCAATTTGCTTGAAGAAAAAGCACCTAATATGAAAAAACTTCTCGCCAAAGGAGTTTCACAAACTGAAATTGACCAATTTGAAAAACAAATCGGGGTAAAATTGCCCGAAAGTTTTAAAGAATTGCATCAAAAATTTAGCGGACAAACACAAGATGTTCCTTTTTTTGATTCAGATAATCAAAAATTTGTTAGCTTGAATGACATTCCGAAAGTGCAAAAACGTTGGCTTGACTTTGTAAAACAGCATTATGGAACTAATTGGCAAGAAAAACATCTTTCCGAAGATAATGTAGAGGAAACAGTCAAAAATGCACTTTTCAACGAAAAATGGATTCCGCTTCTGGCAGGTGAACAAACTTTTATCTGTATGGATTTAGACCCAGAAATTGATGTTTTCAGAAAAGAAGAAGATGTTTATGGACAAATAATTTTTGTGTCTATTGGTGAAGAAATAGATGATTGTACAATAAGTTTTCTGTTTGATGACATTTCGGAGTGGATAGGTTATATTAATCGTAATTTGCGAAGTGAAGGGCTAATTTACAATGAAGAAGAAAAAGTTCTTATGTTTGCTAACAACAACAATTATGGTCCCTTTTACTACGATGAAGAGGAGCGAACAGCATTGGAAAGTTATATCGAAAAAACTTTTGGGAAGATAGATGAAGTTTTCCACGAAATAGATTCACCTGATATTCATTGTGATATATACGTTATAAAACCTACTCCAGAACGAAATTATTACACTCTTGTTACAGGCGGAATGGGTGCATTTCAGATGTATACTCCCGAAGATTATCCATCGTCTCCTTTTGCTGAATTGGCTATCAATTTGCCTCCAACGTGGAATATCAAAAGTGAAGATGAAAAAGATTATTGGCCTATCCGTTGGTTGAAAAATTTAGCACGATTGCCCATAAATCACCAAACCTATTTAGGGTACGGACACACAATTCCGGTAAGTTATGATGGTGAACCTTTGGAAGGAACAAATTTTGATTGTTTACTACTTGTAGGTGTAACTACCGATGAAAAAGACGAAGAAGGAAACCACTTGTGGGCTTGTACAGAACTTCCGTCAGAGAAAGTAGTTGCTTTTTACCAAGTTGTGCCACTTTATCCCGAAGAAACTAACTTTAAGTTAGATAATTCTGCTGATGAATTGCTGGACAAATTTGAACAAGCAGATATACCTTATCCGCCTGTGGTTGATTTGAATCGTGTGAATGTATGTGAAGGTTATCAATCGGTTGATACTCCCACATTGCTCGATGATGTAGCGTGGGCATTTAAAGGACAATTCTACGGTTCATTAATGTCTTTCTGGCAAGATGTTCAAGATTACAATAACGATATAGAAAATGAATTGGAAGATTTTGCTCCATTTGCAACTATTTTCAATACTCGAAAGGTTAAAGTGATATACGAAGCCTATATACAAAGTACAAAAGATTTGCTTGAAGATGAAACTTTACTAAATCCTGATACGTTTAACGACCCAGAACCTGACGGATTATTCTTTGCACGTATTTTGGCTGAACTCACCAGTGACGACCGCGATTATTTTGGAGCATTAAATCTGCTTCGACATATCAATAACAATTTGTCTAACAAAGAGTTAGGAGACCATATTTTCTTTGAAGGTTTTGATGTTGAGGCCTATGAAGAAGATGGTACACCTGTTATTTTTCTAAATTTAGGAAGTTAAACATAACGTTCATTTGTATATCTATTAGCAATGGGTAGGGGTATTAGGGTTCTGCTCGTTTTCTTTTTCATTTTTATTTTACAAAGAAATAAATTACACAAAAAAATGAATTGGTTTCCTCTGAAAATTTATACCTTTGCCTTTTATTCTTTAAATGATGAAGAACAAACAAACTATTGAAGTACAAGGTGCAAGAGTACATAACTTGAAAAACATAGATGTTAGCATTCCTCGGGGAGAATTGGTGGTCGTTACAGGGCTTTCGGGTTCTGGTAAGTCGTCATTGGCGTTTGACACCATCTATGCGGAGGGACAGCGACGTTATATTGAGACATTTTCGGCGTATGCAAGGCAGTTTTTGGGCGGATTAGAACGTCCCGATGTCGATAAAATCGATGGATTATCACCAGTAATCGCTATTGAGCAGAAAACAACCTCTAAATCACCGCGTTCTACGGTGGGAACCATCACGGAAATCTATGATTTCATACGATTATTATTTGCACGTGCCTCCGACGCGTATAGTTATTTGTCGGGAGAGAAAATGATTAGTTATTCAGATGCACAGATTCAAGAACTAATCCTTTCGGAGTATCAGAACACCAATATTAATATATTAGCACCTATTATTCAGGCTCGTAAAGGTCATTACAGAGAGCTTTTTGAACAAATTGCTAAGCAGGGCTTCGTAAAAGTTCGTATCAATGGTGAAATACGCGACATAGAGCGTGGTATGAAACTCGACAGGTACAAAACACACGACATTGAGGTTGTTATTGACCGAATGAAGATTACCAAAGACGAAAGCACCCTCAAACGACTTTCCGATAGCCTAAATGTAGCGATGCAACAGGGTAATGGCGTGCTTATAATCCTTCCGCAGGGCGAAGATAAGCCAAGATATTTCAGTAGAAACCTAATGTGTCCTTCAACGGGTCTTTCTTATCCGCTTCCAGAGCCCAATACCTTCTCGTTTAACTCTCCTAAGGGAATGTGCCCGCATTGTAATGGTCTGGGAGTCGTACAAGAGGTGAATATCGACAAAATTGTCCCCGACAAGTCTATTTCAATTAAGAATGGAGCTATTGCACCTATCGGAAAGGCAGATAGCAAATGGATTTTTAAGCAAATAGAACTCATTTTGCTTCGTTTTGGACATAAAATGACCGACAGTTTTGAAAGTTTATCTACCGAATGTGTAGATATGATACTTTACGGCGGTGAGGAGCGTTTTTCGACCAAATTAGAATCGGCAGGGGTCTCGAAAACGCATTCCATTCAATTTACAGGCATTATTAACTTCATTGAAAGCCAACAAGAATCTGAAAGTGCCTCGTTGCAACGTTGGGCAAAGGAATATACTGATGAAAAAGCCTGTCCGGAGTGCAATGGCACACGATTGAGAAAAGAAGCACTTTACTTCCGTATCGGCGAGTATAATATTGCTCAACTTTCGGCTATGGATATGAGCGAACTATTTACTTGGTTTGAAAAATTACCTGAAAAACTATCTGACAAGCAACAAAAAATTGCTGCGGAAGTGGTCAAGGAGATTTCTTCGCGTATTCGATTTTTATTAGATGTCGGGTTAGATTATTTATCGCTTAATCGAAGTTCAAAATCGCTGTCGGGGGGCGAGGCACAGCGTATTCGATTAGCAACACAGATAGGCTCGAAGCTCACGAACGTTCTTTACATTCTGGACGAGCCGAGCATCGGGTTACATCAGCGGGATAATGAGCGATTGATACAATCATTGAAGTCGTTACGCGATATTGGCAATTCGGTATTGGTCGTTGAGCACGATGCCGATATGATTATGCACGCCGATTACGTTATTGACATTGGTCCGAAGGCTGGAAAGAATGGGGGCGAAATCATCTTTGCCGGCACGCCTTCTCAGATGATGAATAGTGGCACAATGACCGCCAACTACCTTAGCGGAAAGCAACGTATCGAAATTCCTGTGCAAAGAAGGCTTGGTAACGGAAAAAACATCGTACTTTCGGGCTGTTCGGGCAATAATTTAAAAAATATAAGCGTTACTTTCCCACTTGGTACGATGATTGGCGTTACAGGAGTATCCGGAAGTGGCAAATCGACCCTTATTAATGAAACATTATACCCTATTTTGAACGCTCATTTCTATAATGCAGTTAAAAAACCAATGCCATACACCTCGATTGAGGGACTTGAACATATTGATAAAGTAATCGACATCGACCAATCGCCTATCGGACGTACCCCACGCTCCAATCCTGCCACTTACACCGGTGTTTTCAGCGAAATAAGGGAACTTTTTACCAAAACTCCCGAAGCAATGATACGAGGATACAAGCCCGGACGGTTTTCTTTCAATGTAAAAGGAGGAAGATGCGAAACTTGCGAAGGTGCAGGGCTTAAAGTGATTGAAATGAACTTCTTGCCCGATGTTTATGTGGAATGTGAAACTTGTAATGGCAAGCGTTTTAATCGAGAAACCCTTGAAATACGTTACAAAGGAAAATCTATTGCCGATGTACTGGATATGACCATTGACGAAGCGGTAGAATACTTCGAGGCTATCCCTAAAATATATCGAAAATTAAAGACGATACAAGATGTAGGCTTAGGATACATTACATTAGGGCAGCAATCTACTACGCTTTCAGGCGGAGAAGCACAGCGAATTAAATTGGCTGCCGAACTCTCTAAACGCGATACGGGGAATACCTTTTATATACTCGACGAGCCTACTACGGGACTGCATTTTGAAGATATTAACGTCTTGATGGGTGTTTTAAATAAATTAGTAGATAAAGGGAATACAGTTTTGATTATTGAACACAATTTAGATGTTATCAAGATGGCTGACTACCTTATTGATATCGGAAAAGAAGGAGGAAAAGGCGGCGGAGAGGTTATTGCTTGCGGAACACCAGAAGAAGTTGCCCAAAATACCAATAGTCATACTGCAAAATTTTTAAAAGAGATTTTAAAATAGTTTTTTTTATTTTACTTTTTAGTATCGTTATAATAAAAAAAATATTATTTATAAATAAATAACAAGATAAAACACGTTTTACAATCTTATTTAAATAAAAAATAAGTAGTAAAACGTGTTTTTTTATTTTATTAAATAAAAAAAATAGATAGATTATTGAAAATATATAACTAATAAATATAAAATATTACTCGATGAGTAGTTTTATATGGTTGTTTTTTAT
>JBGZFC010000039.1:0-25856 GCA_041846575.1 Bacteroidota bacterium | reverse complement strand
TCTGACAGATAAATAATTGCGATAAAACAGCTGTTTTCGAGCGATTTTATTTAATTTTGTGGATTATCATATTGAAATAAGGCTATGGCTAAAAACAAAATCATAAAAGTTGAGGGCAAAGAAATTACGGTTATTCTCGTCAAAGAGCAGGAATACATTTCTTTAACTGATATGCTAAAAGCCAAAGACGGCGATTTTTTTATTTCTGATTGGCTACGAAATAGGAATACGATTGAATATCTTGGTATTTGGGAAACGGTTTACAATCCTAATTTTAATTATGGCGAATTCGCCATAATTAAAAGTCAAGCAGGGCTAAATAGCTATAAAATAAGCGTAAAAGAATGGGTCGAAAAGACAAATGCAATTGGATTGAAAGCTACCGCAGGGCGATATGGTGGAACTTACGCTCATCCCGACATTGCTTTTGAGTTTGGGATGTGGATTAGTCCGCAATTCAAAATATATCTTGTAAAAGAATTTCAACGCCTCAAAAGTGAAGAAAACGACCGTTTAAAATTAGAATGGAATTTGCAACGAACCCTTGCCAAAGTGAACTATCAAATTCATACCGATGCAATAAAAGAAAACCTTATTCCGCAGGAAATTACCAAACAACAAGCGAGCTTTGTGTATGCCAACGAAGCCGATTTGTTGAATGTTGCCCTGTTTGGAATTACGGCAAAAGAATGGCGAGACAATAATCCTGACAAAACAGGAAATATACGAGATTACGCAACATTGGAACAGCTTGTGGTGTTAAGCAATATGGAGAGCGTGAACGCCTTGCTAATCAGACAAGGCTTATCACAAAGCGAAAGGCTTCTGCAATTAAACAAAGTAGCCATAACACAAATAAAATCGTTACTTGCAAGCAATACAATGAAGAAACTGGAATAGAAAGCAAAATATCATAAACAGGGAAAACAAATATGAACAAGAAAAACAAATTTTGCCAAAGTTGCGGAATGCCAATGAAAAACGACCCGCAAGGCGGCGGAACAAATGCCGACGGCAGCAAGAATGAGAAGTATTGTAGCTATTGCTATCAAAACGGTGAGTTTACATTTAACGGAACGGTAACCGAATTTCAGGAGTTTTGCCGCCAGAAAATGATTGAAGGCGGACACAACAGACTGATGGCGTGGATGTTCACGCGCGGAATGAAACGATTGGAAAGATGGAAAACCAACTAAATGGATAGACTATGGCAAGAGCAACGACAAAAGCGGATTTGATAGCATCTGCCAACGGACAATTCGACAAGATGTGGAAACTCATCGACAGTATGAGCGAAGAACGGCAGAAAGCTGCCTTTACCGACGAAATGGCAATGGCCGGGAAAGAAACACACTGGAGCAGGGACAGGAACCTGCGTGATGTGCTTGTACATCTGTATGAGTGGCATCAACTGTTACTGAGGTGGATAAAAGCCAATCTTGATGGCGAGCCTAAGCCCTTTCTTCCCGAACCGTACAACTGGAAAACCTACCCGGCAATGAACGTGGAGTTTTGGAAGAAGCATCAAAGCACGCCATTGACCCAGGCAAAGGCGAACTTAAAAGAGAGTCACAAAGAGGTAATGACACTGATAGGGCAATTCTCCAACGACGAACTCTTTGCCAAGGGGGCGTTCGGTTGGACAGGCACTTCCACGCTGGGTGCTTACTGCGTTTCGGCAACTGCAAGCCACTACGACTGGGCAATAAAGAAAATCAAGATGCATGTCAAGACAAGTTGAACAGCTATGGATAAAAACAGCATATTGCAATATAAGTCAACGTTCGACGGCATTGTTAGACATGTAGCGATGACGCAAAGGAACAAGTAGAGGTTTGGTTTGCCAGCGAGTTGCAAACGATATTGGGCTATGCCCGTTGGGAAAATTTTCTCGTTGCCATACACAGGGCGGTAGATTCGTGTAAGTCGCAGGGTGTCAATGTGGATGATCATTTTCGTGACCTCACGAAAATGGTCGAACTTGGTAGCGGTGCATAGCAAATCCAAATCATCATCGCCGGCAACCGCCAAAACGTAGAACAAGGCGAAGATGAGCGGGGCAAGTTTTACAAGGTGTATTACAAGGAGGAAGATTAAGAAAAGAGATGACCGATCGCATAATATATGCTATAAGAAATGGCAATGTATGTGAAGCAGTTAAGACTTACACTTTATATAAATGTCGGTAGTAAGTGAAAGTAATTTGTCTGCAATTCATTATATTGCCTGACTGTAAGTTTTTTCACAGAGGTATAGCTGTGCTGCCTCTTAAAAAACACAAAAATCCCGTCTGACTCTGCACTTTTTCTCTTTGTCAAACGGGATTTTCTTATTTGAAAACAGACCGGGTCGGTCAATGCAATTACTTGCCGATAAGCATTTTTACCGTGCGACCATAACCGTTACTAATCAGATAACAACCGAGATGCATTCCGCAAGAGAAAGACATTGTTGTGTTTGTAGCAACGGTTTCGAGGGCTAAACGTCCATCCATTCCATATACTTTAATCATTTCTCCCACCTCCAAGTTGTCTAAATAGAGTATTCCGTTTGTGTAGCGTGCCGTCAGTCCGGGATGATTTGCTTCTATTGACTCCACGGAAGTTTGTGTTCCTTCAAATTCTACCCATGCAGAACCGTTCCAAGCCTTTACTTTCCACTTTTTTGCCTTTGCATTAGCCACTTGATCAGGAGTCATAACATTACCTTCACTCGGAGACAATACAGCCGCGTAGAGAAAACCGGGATCTGCCTCAGTCTTTTGCGGAAGATTGGTTACAATCTCTTCCATTTCCGGCTCTTTGATCTTATTCTTAGCCACGGAAAGATAATAAAGTCCGGGTTTGTTACTTATATCCAACTTAGAAATAGTGTTGTCCTGACAAGAAATCACTTTCAGCTTGTTTAGTCCGGTTACATTTAGTTCGCTTATCTTATTGGAATTACATTCGAAATAGTCCAATTCAAGATTTTGACTGATATCTATAGATGTCAATTCGTTTTTGCTTACTCCCAAAGCTTTGATATTGGGAAAATGTGTAAAATCTACGTCGATTAATCGTGATTCACGACAAAGGAATTCTTCCACATTTCCATACACACGAAAAGTTTGACTACCAATGGTGTACATCTTGTAATCAGCAGTATCGGTAAAAGCCTGTTCTCCCTCGTCGAATTGTTGGTTGTTGTTGAGATCGACCCATACATTAGAACCTTTGAAGTACATCTTTACTTGTTGACCCACATCCAAAGCCGTTGTCAGTTCAAAATATTCGTTTAAGTCGTATTTACCCGCTTTTGTAGAGATTTCATGTTGGGCAAAAACCGAATAACAGCATACTAATGATGCAAAATAAATTAATAATAGAGACAATAATCTTTTCATGTTCAATATTTTTAAGTTTATATTATGTAATTATATAAATTGAGACACAAACATACAAAAGTAAAAAATAAATGCAGCATTATTAACATGTATTAACCTGTTGGGAATTTGTAATAATATTCCAATCCTAAAAATTAAGAGTCTTATTTGGTGTTATTCCTATTCCAGGTAGATCGGAAGCAACAATTTTTCCGTTTTCTAGTTTAGCTCCTTCAAAACAGTCGTTGCTGATAAGTAGTGCCCCGTCTAAATCGGCAAAATCCATTTCTGCGTAGATTTGAGATGCAGCCGAAATGGCACATGATGTTTCGGTCATGCAGCCCATCATAGTTTTCATATTCTCTTTTTTTGCATATTGAAACATTTGCCACGCTTCTCTCATCCCGGAGCACTTCATTAGTTTGATGTTTATTCCTGAGAAAACCCCTTTCAATTGTTGCACATCAGCCAATCGTTGCACCGATTCATCGGCAAAAATCGGCAACGGACTTCGTTGTGTCAGCCATGCTGTATTGTCTAAATCATGTTTTGGCATTGGTTGTTCAATCATTACTACGTCCTGTTCGTGCAACCACAAAATCATATCCAAAGCCATTTCCCTGTCTCGCCAACCTTGATTTGCATCTATAGCTAACGGCATTTGCGTAACGGAACGTATCGCTTTTATCATCCTTTTATCGTCATTTCCACCCAATTTTACTTTGAGGATTTTGAATCTGTTAATTGCTTCATGTGTTTTTTCTTTTACTATTTCATCCGTATCCATCCCGATTGTAAAGGTGGTGTTTGGTGCATTATTTCTGTTTAATCCAAGAATTTTGTGCCATGGTTTACCGATTATTTTCCCTGCCAAATCGTGCAATGCTATATCTATGGATGCTTTCGCGGCGGTATTGTTCGGAGCAATATTGTCAACGTATTCCAATATTTCGTCTATGTTTGTCGGGTTTTGAAACGGAGAAAAATTCACTCTTTTCAGAAAATCAATTACAGAAGCCTGTGTCTCTCCCAGATATTGTGGCAATGAAGCCTCGCCGTAGCCTGCCAATCCATCATATTCTATTTTGGTAAGAACAACGGGAGTGGTTTTTCGCGAAAATCCGGAAATGGTAAATGTATGTCGTAATTCTAACTCGTAGGGTGTCCAAAAAAGTTTCATATCAGCAAGTATTTTTTTCGATTTTTAGAGGGGTATCATTTGTAAAGTTCATTCTCGAAAATCGGCTCTATTCCCTTTGTGCCTGTTTCGCCGATAATTCTCTTTGTTCGCAAATATCTTTTGGTATTAAACTCGTCATATAGTGGGTCGGCAGGGTCGAAACTGTTGATTCGAACGTAGTCGGAAGCGTGTATAAAACGCATATTCCCTATATAAATGCCTACGTGATTTGCTTTCTCTTCCGGATCTTCGGTAGTGGCTCTTTTACCGAAAAACACTAAATCGCCCTTTCCGGAATTACCGAAATTGCCTTTATCATCTATCAGTTTTCCGCAAAGCACTTGTTGTGAGGCGTCGCGAGGAAGTATTATGCCGTGATTGAAATATACGGTTTTGGTTAATCCGCTACAATCCAATCCATTGGATGATGTCCCGCCCCAAACATAAGGCACACCCATAAATTTTCGACTTAAATTTTCTATACTCTCTCCTGTCAGGCAAATATCCTTTGCCCAATCCGAAAGTAACTTCGCATCCGTTTTCTTTACAAACGCTTCGCGACCATCGGGATATGAAACATGGTAAAACGTTTCATTTTCGCCTTTCAACACCAACATATTTCCCATTAACAGGTCTGAGACGGGTTCCGATTTGTCGTTTGCCTGCGAATAAGAAAGAGAGGTTACATTGGTGATAATTATTTTGGTTTGTTTATTGTAAGTTTTTAATTCTTCGGGCGAAACACGTTTTATGGCACCGTTTATCCACCCGATATATTTATCGGGAGATTGAATACGCAGCCACTCATCTCTCTTTTCTATAATTTTCAGGGGCATTCCCAAAAGTACTTGAGTTGTTGTTTCGGAAGAGCGACGTGGCTTAGAGTGAACAATTCCCATAGAATTGTAAACAATTCCCATGTTTTTTTCTCCCAACTCGACATCCGGCAGTAAACGGATAGAATCTTTTACCTTCGCGTAGTTCTTTCTCGCCTGCAAAAGTATATCTTTGTATGCATCAACGTTGGTTGTTGACCCTCTTAATATGATTGTGTCTTGCTTATGTAAAGCTCTGATATTAAAAACTTCAACTCTTGTGTCAGAGATGATTTTTTTTTGTATCGATTGAATAATTTCTTTCATGTTTTTTTGTCGGATGTCAGAAGTCGGATGTCTGATGCTTTTGGGGCTGATACCACGTGAAAGAATTCGCTTTGGAGCGGTAAGAATCGTAAATCCGAAATCTAAAAAGGTCTTATGTCTTTGTTAACTTGTCAACTTGTTCCCTAAATTTAATAAAGCGAAATTACGATTTTTATTTCAATAGTGAAATGAAATGCGGGAAATTATGAAAAAACACATAAATTCATTCTTTTGGGATTTATAAAAAAATAGAAAAAGAGTACCTTTGTACTTTCATTTTTAAATTTAATAATCAAATGAACGAAAAAAAACAATTTATTAATCCTAAAACGTTTCGATTTAAGCGATTTAGCCGAAAATCGTACAGCGTTTTCAACAGCATTCATAAAGCTGTAACGATAGGTGTACTTTCGGGTTGCGCCTTGATAAGTGCCCATGCGGCATCGATAACCCCGATTGAAAGAGTAGCGATTGAAACAAAATCGGACTCAATTCCTGAAAAAGAGTTGGACGAAATTGTTGTTACCGGCTCAAAAGCAGCCTTACCGTTGAAACTTTCGTCGAAAATGGTAAATGTTATCTATGTTGAGCAGATTGAGCGGTCGCCTGTCAAGAGTATTCAAGATTTACTAAGTTATTATTCTGGAGTTGACGTACTCCAACGCGGACCGCACGGTGTACAGGCTGATATAACCATTCGTGGCGGCTCATTCGACCAAAATGCAATCCTACTTAATGGTGTAAACCTTACCAATCCACAAACAGGACACTATAGTCTTGACATTCCTATCAATCTTTCCGATATCGAACGCATCGAAATAGTTCAAGGACCATCATCCCTTATTTTTGGAGCGGGTGCCTTTTCGGGCGGTATCAATATAGTAACAAAAAAAGACAACAAAGCCAACGCTTTTGCCAAGTTGGAAGGCGGAATGCACGCCCTTTTAAGCGGTGAAGTGCGTGGTGCATACAAAGCAAAGCATTCGGTTCATACTCTATCTGCAGGATATAAGCAATCCAACGGATATATTGCCAACAGCGATTACAAAATCTCTAATCTTCTTTGGGAGAGTCGTTTCAATATAGAAGAATCGCATGTCGATATTCAGGCTGGAGTGAACGATAAAAAATATGGCGCCAATACATTTTATGCCGCCGCATTTCCTAATCAGTACGATGACACTCAGGGACTGTTTTTTTCGATAAAAGGAGAAACAAGCGGAAAATTGAAATTTATTCCTCAAATCTATTGGAGCAGACATTATGATGAGTTTCATCTGTTTAGACCGGGAACGCCCAATATCCCGGCGTGGTACAAAGCTCCAAATTATCACCAAACCGATGTTTACGGCATCAATCTGAATATGCAATATGCTTCAAAATTAGGTGTTACCGGTATCGGTGGAGAGTTTCGCAATGAGGGCGTGTTGAGCAGCAATTTAGGCAAGCCGATGCGACAACCAAAAGGAAACTATACTCTTTGGGATAATCGTTCCAATATCAGTTTTTTTGCAGAACACAATTTTATATTAAATAAAGTGACACTTTCGCTCGGCGGACTTTACAACTACAACACGGCTCTTGCCGATACGTTGAAAGCAGGCGGTTTTTATCCTGCCGTGAATGTTTCGTATCGTGCAACCGATGCCGTTACGCTTTATACTTCGTGGAGTAAAGCAACGAGGATGCCAACCTTTACTGATTTGTATTATAAAGCAGGGAAACATCGCGGATTTGCAGGACTTACACCCGAATATACTCAATCGGTAGAAGTGGGAATGCGTTATAACAGACAGGTTGTTGCTGCCAATCTAAACGCATTTTATACCAAAGGAGACAATCTTATCGATTGGATTTTCAGTACTGAGGACTCTCTGTATCACGCTCAAAATCGTGCAACTTTAAATACTTACGGTGCAAGTGTAGATGCAACTGTCAATGTTTCTCGTTGGTTGGGAGAGCGACAACCCGTTGAGCGGTTGAGAATCGGTTATCAATATATCTCTCAAAAAAGCGATAATGACAGCCAGGACAATCCTCTGTCAGCTTACGTTTCAAACTATTTGAAACATAAATTTACGCTTGGTATTGAACATCGTATAATTGAAAACTTTACTTTCTCGTGGAATATGCGTTATCAGGAACGAGCAGGAAGTTATCTGAAATATATTCCGGCGACAGAAACGGAAAGTGCTCACGAAGTCGCTACTCCTTTCAAACCGTTTGTGTTGTTAGATTTGAAATCTAATTACGCGATTAAAAACATAAATATTTTCGTCAATCTGAACAATATCCTCAATACTACACACGTGGATTTTGGTAATATTACACAACCCGGATTCTGGTTGACGGGTGGAGTGAGTTATCTGTTTGATTGATTTTAGAATATAGATTGACAGGCTAACTGTTTAATATGTTGTGTCTTGCGGCTTTGTGTGAAGTCGCAAGATTTTTTTTGTCTAATCCTTAAGTATTAAATAAAGTTAAATGTGTGTATTTTATTTGCAGATATAAAAACAAGTATTACTTTTGCAGTGTCCTACTTCACTAATACACTAATCGTGTGTTGAGGTGGCAAATAAAATAACGAATAACAAACCAATTAAAACAAAAAAGGAAATGAAAACAAAATCAATTATTATTGTCGCTATGATTGCGGTTTCAACCATGTTCACTGCAAAAGCACAAAACAACCAGCTTACCGGAAAAGTAACCAACATCGCAAATGAACCGTTGCAATTTGCCAATGTAGTACTATGCTCAAAAGCAGATAGCACTATAGTAGTTGGCGCCGTAACCAACGCCAAAGGCGAGTATGCGTTAAAGCAAATCACTCAGGAAGACACTTTTCTTAAAGTTTCGTTTGTGGGATACGAAACACAAACGGTAGTGCCGGAAGACGGTCAGTCAGTTGTACTCGATTTCGGAAACATTATGCTGGACGAAGTTGTGGTAGTGGCAAACGCAAAACCGGCTCGCTTGCAAAATGTCGATATTGCTACAAATACACTTCGTGTTGAAGCAAAAGTTGAGAATAATTTATCGAAAATAATACCCTAACGTTCCATTCTGTATATTTTAAAAATATCAACAGAAAGAGATAAAATTATTTTATCGCAAAAAAAAAAATTAAATCTGAAAAATAAATTTGCAGATATAAAAATAAGTAATACTTTTGTGGTGTTCTATATCACTAATACACTAATCTTCGATTAATCTTAGTTATTGGGAAGTAGTGAAAATAATTGAAATCCAAATAAATAAAATAAAACAAACGTACTTGGCAAAAGGCAAGTCAGTCCAATACAAAGCTAATAGCCAAACGCCAATAGCCAAATGCCAAAAAATATGATTACAATTAACAATCTCTCGTTCAAATACGGTAAAAAGGAAGTATTGAACGATATTTCAATGAAACTTGAAGCCGGAAAAATTTACGGACTTCTCGGCGAAAACGGAGTGGGAAAGACTACACTTCTGAAAATTATTTCAGGATTGCAAAAACCTTGTAATGGAACTTGTTCCGTTTTAGGAGAAAATCCGTTTGACAGAACACCTTCGTTTTTAAGTCGCATCTATTATCTGCCCGAAGATTTGGAGTTTATCCAAAACGACTATTCCATTCGCTGTTTCGCGAAAATAAACGCACCTTTTTATCCGAATTTCGACAACAACAAATTCGAGACTATCTTAAAAGAATTTGATGTGGAAGGCGATAAAAAACTAAACAAACTATCGCACGGACAGACCAAGAAGGCTGCCATAGCATTCGCTATCGCCACAAATGTCGAGCTGTTGTTAATGGACGAACCGAGCAACGGTTTGGATATTCCGTCAAAAACACTGTTTCGTAGAATTATTGTGCAATATGTATCGGAAAACACCTGTAGTGTGATTTCCACTCATCAGGTGCGTGATTTGGAAAACCTTATCGACCCGATAATTATTCTCGACAATAAGGCGGTGCTGATGAACGCATCGTTGGAGAGAATTTCCGAAAAACTATATTTCGGACTTTTTTCAACTGTTCCCGCTAACGCTCTCTATTCGGAACCTGCACCGGGTGGTTATATCGGTGTAATGGAGAATGAAGATATGGTAGAAAGCAAGGTAAATATCGAAGCTCTGTTTAATGCCACTATGCAACACAAAAGTCGGATACAGCAACTTTTCGCATCAAGTGATACAAATTAATCTTATCCGCAATAGTCACAAACATATATTAAAAATCAGCATTAAATAAAATATAACACAATGGATAACAATATATTTCAATTAAAGAGAGTATGGCTGCTTTTTCGCAGAACGTTTCAACAAAACTCAAAAATGTTGCTAAATAATGCTCTCATTTTAGCGGGACTTCCTATTTTGTTTCTACTATTAGGCGAATTAACATCGGGAGAAGGACCTTCTCTTTCTTTTAGAAGCGACATGCTTACATTTTTGGTGATTGTATTTTTTATCTTTTCATCTTTCTTTTATTACTACTTCTACAATCATCCGAAAAAAGGCTTATCGGAAGTGATGCTTCCTGCATCGGTCATGGAGAAATTTGTGGCAATGCAAATCTACTGTGTATTCTTCGCACCACTTATGGTTTTGGTCTTTTTTGGCGGAAGCGACGCATTATTGACAACTCTGTTTCCCAAATATCAAACCGGTTATGCAATTGTTGATATATTCAGAAACTCGTTGTTTATCGACGGTTTTTTGTTATCATTTCTTTCTTTGCAAGCCCTATTTTTCTGCAATATGTTTTTTGTAAGACGAAAACTGCTTAAAACTGCTTCAAGTTTTATGGCTGTAAATATTTTGAGTATGATTATAATAGCAGTAGTAATAAAAATTATTGACTTATACGGTTATTTCGATACATTTTCAGACACTATGACTATTAATGTAAATGGTCGCGGCTTGTTTGAGTTTTACAAAGAAGACCATCCGTTGGTAACTTTTGGTCTGATAATCAGAATATTTATAGAAACAGTTATGCCGATAATCTTTATGATAGGTTCATACCGTATAATGAAAACTAAAAGATATTGATTATGATGAACTTCGACGAGCATAAGCCGATTTATCTTCAAATATCGGATTCGATTTGCGAGAAAATTCTCAACGATGAGTACGCCGAAGATGAACGAATACCATCAATCAGAGAGATGGGTGCGCAATTGGGAGTAAACCCCAATACCGTGATGCGCAGTTACGACCATCTGAAATCTCTCGAAATTATTTACGATAAGCGAGGTGTGGGATTTTTCGCGTCGCCCGATGCTAAAAAGAGCGTTAAGAAGATGTATAAAAATGAATTTATTGAGACTGAATTGCATGCTATTGCTAAGAAGATAACTCTGTTGGAGATTAGTTTAGATGATTTTGTTGAAAACTTGAAATCTGTTTTAGAAGAGCAAAAGAAGTGATGTTAAAAGGAACAAAATGTTAATTAACTGATTTTTTGTAACAAAAACAGTTGAAGATATGTCTAATAAAACAATATGATTATACGCTATGTATTCTAAAAACATTTATCAATTACCACGAGTTTTTAACTCGCGGGAAAACCTCCTATAAAAAAGATCCTTACCCAAGATTATTTAAATTTCGGCTAAAGCGGATTGAACAAAAGGACGTAGCAATTGATTAGGAAGTTCTGCGGATATAAATTTTAATAATAAACAAACAATAGAAATCAAGGTTATTGGAGCAATTGCTAATCAACCCGATATAAATCCAACAGCTAAAAGCCAATAGCCAACAGCCAATAAAAAAATGATTACTCTTACAAACATACACAAATCTTACAATACCGAAGCCATATCGTTGCATGTGCTTAAAGGCATCAGTCTCACTATTGAAACAGGCGAATATGTTTCAATTATGGGAGCTTCCGGTTCCGGAAAATCTACATTGCTTAATATTTTGGGTATTTTAGATACCTACGATTCGGGCGAGTATAGATTAAACGGAACGCTCATCAAGAACTTGAGTGAAAAACAGGCGGCAAAGTATCGTAACGAAATGATAGGGTTTATATTTCAATCGTTCAATCTTATAAATTTCAAAAACGCGTTGGAAAATGTCGCGCTTCCGCTCTATTATAAAAATGTGAGCCGAAAACGCCGCAACATTATCGCGATGGAACATCTCGACAAAATGGGACTGAAAGATTGGGCGCTTCACATGCCTAACGAACTTTCGGGCGGACAAAAACAGCGAGTAGCCATCGCCCGTGCTATGATTTCAAACCCGAAAATTATTCTTGCCGATGAGCCGACAGGTGCATTGGACAGTCAAACTACTATAGAGGTTATGGATGTTCTTTCCGATTTGAATAAACAAGGCATTACTACAATTATTGTAACTCACGAACAATCGGTGGCAGACATCACAAATCGAATTATTCGATTGAAAGACGGGGAGATTGAGAGTGGTGTTTAGCTATTGGCTATTAGCTATTAGTCATTGGCGGATAAGTACAACTAATTGAAAATAAGTATAAATAAACAAAAAATGGTAACGTTATTGGTCTAACGGTAAATCAGCCCAACGCAAATCCTACAGCCAATAGCTAACAGCCAACAGACAACATGGATTTATTACAAGAAATATTTGCCACCCTACGCAAAAACAAACTGCGTACCACGCTTACCGGATTGTCGGTTTCGTGGGGAATTTTTATTCTTATCGTACTGTTGGGTGCGGGAAACGGATTGAGAAACGGTGTAACATCTAATTTTGAGCAGCGTGCCACAAACCGCATCAACTTGTGGGCAGGAACAACATCTATGCCACATAAAGGATTGAAATCGGGACGAAATATCAAGTTTTCCGAACAGGAAGTTTCGGTTGTTGATGAAGAAATAGACGAAAGTCGGTTGGTTACAGCCCGTTCCGATAAAACGCAAAACATCTCCTATGGAACTGAATACGGTTCGTATCAGGTAGGCGGAGTGATGCCGAGTTATGCTGAAATAGAAAAACTGATTTTTGAGTCAAGTGCAGGACGATTTATCAATGAGCTTGATTTCAATCAGAAAAGCAAAGTGATTGTTCTCGACAGAAAAATTGCAGAGGTGCTTTTTAAAGACAAATCGCCAATTGGCGAATATGTAAAGGTTGGTCAGCTAATGTTTAAAGTTATCGGTATAAATTCTAAAAAAGAGCAGTGGGGCGGTCCGGTTGCCTATATCCCGTTTTCTACATCGCAAGCTGTTTTTAATTCAGAAAAAAAGTTCTATCAACTTACTTTTACTGTGGAAGGACTTGAATCGAAAGCTGAAAACGAAAGTTTCAATAAATCGTTGCGAAATATTATGGGTCGCAGGCTCAGTTTCAATCCGGACGATACACAAGCACTTTGGATTAACAATTCGCAAGCCGACTACATCGAAACAATGAAAATATTCGGCGGAATCAACATATTTGTAACCATTATCGGCATTCTTACGCTTATTGCCGGAATTGTGGGTGTCAGCAATATAATGTTGGTGTCGGTAAAAGAACGTACACGCGAAATCGGTATTCGCAAAGCCATTGGAGCACCGCCGACATCCATATTGAAATCTATTATTCTGGAATCCATTATTATAACCGCCATTTTCGGATATATCGGAATGATTTTAGGAATCGGGCTTACAGAATTGATAAACTTTATTATGGAGCAATCAGCAAACGCTGCGCAAAGTTCTGACGGAGGTATGCAGATGTCGGTATTTAAAAATCCTACCGTGGATATGGGATATGCCTTTTTTGCAACTATTCTGTTGATTATTTCGGGAGTTATTGCCGGTTATCTGCCCGCGAGAAAGGCAGTGAAAATTAAGCCGATAGAGGCAATGAGACAAGAGTGATTTACGATTTTGGATTTACGAATTACGATTTAATTTGAAACAAAATGAAAAAAGAGATAAATAGTCAGCCACAATTTAAGAAAGCCACTTCTTGGAGAAAATTCAGATTGGCTTTCGATATTGACCGCTGGCAAGAGATATGGATTACCATTACAAGTAACAAATCGCGAAGTTTTCTGACGGCATTCGGTGTTTTCTGGGGGATATTTATGCTCGTGCTTATGGTGGGTGCAGGTAACGCTTTGGAAAAAGGAATATCGTCACAAATAGAAGGTTTTGCAACCAATTCGGTCTTTTTTGTGGCAGAACGTACATCGGAAGCGTACAAAGGTTTTAGGAAAGGGCGTGTTTGGAATATGACCAATAGCGATTTGCCGATTATTCGTCAACGTGTGGATGAGTTGCAGTATATATCACCTGTGCTATTTGCCGGAGGAGGGGATGGCAGCGATAAAAACGTTGTCCGTGGCGATAAAAGCGGTTCGTATCTGGTAAAAGGGTGTTATCCCGAATACGATTTAATCGAAAAAAGCAAAATGCTCTACGGGCGATATGTAAACGATATTGATATTGCCGAAAAACGCAAAGTGTGTATTATCGGTGAGCGTGTTTATGAGGTGCTGTTTCACGGCGAAAATCCCGTAGGAAAGCAGATTCGCGTAAACGGTATATACTTTCAAGTTATAGGTGTGGCACGAAGCACATCGGGTGCAAGTATCGGTGGAAATACAGCCGAAACTGTTGTGTTGCCGTTTACAACTATGCAACAGGCTTTTAATCAGGGAAATATTATTCATTTTATGGCAGCTACTGCTAAACCCGGTGTAGCGGTGAAAACTGTTCAAGATAAAATTATCGAAATTTTAAAACAGCAACATCAAATTTCGCCCGACGACAAAACGGCGGTTTTCAGTATGAATATAGAAGAACAATTCAAAATGTTCAACTACCTGGGACTCGGAATAGGTGCGCTTATATGGATTGTCGGTCTCGGAACACTTTTCGCCGGAGCTGTCGGTGTGAGTAACATTATGCTTGTAACCGTGCGTGAACGCACCAAAGAGATTGGTATCCGTCGTGCATTGGGAGCAACACCAAATAATATTATCGGGCAAATTTTGAGCGAAAGTGTAGTGCTGACTGTTTTGGCCGGAATTGGCGGAATTATGTTGGGTGTAGGTTTACTTTCGGCAGTAGGAGTGGCATTAAGTCAAGGCGAGCAATTTTTCAAAGACCCACAAATCAGTTTTGCAATGGCGGTAGGCTCACTTATTATTCTAATTGTTATAGGACTGCTGGCTGGACTTATTCCCGCTCAACGAGCCATGATGATAAAACCTGTGGAGGCGATTGCTGAGGAGTAAGGTAGTTCCGAGCTTCGACATTCCTTCCATTCTGAGGGAACTGAAGAATATATTCCATTGACTGTTGGTAAGGATAGTGAAATAATTAAAATGAGAAAAGAAAAAACAAACAATAAAAATAAACTCAATGTTATTGGCATAATTGCAACTAAACTCAATTTAGAGTTAACAGTCAAAAGCCAATAGATAAACGCTAAAAAACAATGAAAAAAGTACTGAAAATTGCAGGATTAGCCCTTTTAGGACTATTAGTTATCGGGACATTTGTGTTTCTATATAAGAAATCGCGTCCGGTACAAAAAACGTATCAAATTGAAACAGTTACAAAAGGTAATATCGAAAAGAAAACGGTGGCAACAGGCAAAGTAGAGCCACGTAACGAAATTCTTATTAAGCCGCAAATGTCGGGTATCGTTTCCGAAGTGTATAAAGAGGCTGGCGATGTCGTTGTTGCAGGCGATATTATCGCGAAGATTCAGGTTGTGCCCGATATGGTAAACCTGAGCGGAGCCGAATCTCGTGTTTCGAGAGCACAACTTGCCGCCGAGCAGAGCAGGATGAATTACGAACGCGACCGAAAACTTTATGAAAATCGGGTAATCTCGAAGGAAGAGTTTGATAAGGTGCAGCTTCAATACAAAAACGACCAAGAAGAGCTTCAAGCTGCCAACGACAACCTCAGTTTAATTAAAACCGGTATGACAAAAAGTACCCAAAAGTCGAGTAACACATTAGTGCGTGCTACCGTGAGCGGAACAATTCTGGATATTCCGGTAAAAGTTGGAAACTCTGTTATTCAAACCAACAACTTTAACGACGGAACTACGGTTGCTTCCATTGCCAACCTGAGTGATATGCTTTTTGTAGGTAAAATCGATGAAACCGAAGTGGGCAAACTTTCAACCGGAATGCCTATGGAGATTACGATAGGTGCAATTCAAGATAAGAAAATTCCGGCAATGTTGGAGTATGTTTCGCCGAAAGCTACCGAAGAGAGCGGAGCTATTTTGTTCGAAATGAAAGCTAAAATGGAGATGCCTAAAGGTGTGTTTATTCGTGCCGGATATAGTGCCAATGCAGACATTGTTTTGGACAAAAAAAACGATGTGATGATGCTGCCGGAAACATGCATCGAATTTAGTAACGATTCGGCATTTGTTTACGTTGTGAAAAGCGAGAAACCGCAACAGTTCGACCGCAAACATGTGTCCGTAGGACTATCGGATGGTATAAATATCGAAATTATCAGCGGATTGAAATTGAACGAGAAAGTTCGTGGTAATGAGATAATTGAGAAGAAAAAGTAAATAGTCCTGAGTTTTGAGTATTGAGTTACGAGTTTATGTCATGAAGTATGACTTTTATAAATCAATGAACAAAATCTTTTAATTTGGGATTATAATTTGTTTTGGGTATAGCAACTCTCCCCTTATTTTAAGGTGGCGAGCGAAGCGAATTAAATATCTGCCAATAAATTATCAGGTGTTTCATCATTATACAAATATTTGCGAATCTCGTTCAATGTTCGTTGCGAATACTAAAAGACTTAAAAATTTTCAAACCGTAAAACTCGAATTACTTAAATAATATAGTTCAATAATTAACTTATAACCTCACTCTCGCTTTCGCGGGAACTCTCCTCAAATAAGAGGAGAGTAGCGGGCAGAAATAATTAAAAAATATGAAACCAATAATAATAACACTCTTACTTTCCCTCTCCTTAGCAGGAATGGCACAGCAATACACCCTTGAAGAGTGTATAAATATCGCTTTGCAAAATAATCGCACAATAAAACAGCAGGAGTTGAACAGAGTACAACGCAAAATCGCATATTCGCAAGCACGATATGATATGTTGCCTAATCTTAACGCACAAGCAGGACAAAACTTCACGTTTGGTCGTTCTATCGGGCTTGATAATACCTATCAAAACACAAATTCTGCACAAACTTCGTTTGGGATATCAACAGATATTACACTTTTCGACGGACTGCGGATGAAACATAATATTGATGCCAAACGTGCCGATTTGAGCGCGGCAGAAGCCGATGTAGAAAAGTTTAAAGATGATATTGAGATGAGTGTAGTAACCGCTTTTCTGCAAGTTTTGCTTCAAAAAGAGCTTTTACAAATAGCCAACGAGCAAATCGCCTTAACTGATGAAAATATTTATCGTCGCAACGAGCTTATCAAAAGCGGAAGAATGGCGCAAGGTGAAATTTATGAATTGGAAGCGCAACGTGCACGCGAAGAACAAAACAAGGTACAAGCCGAAAGCAATCTGAAATTGGCGTTGCTCGATTTGGCTCAGATTATGGAACTTGAAGATTTTTCGAATATGGATGTTGTAACGCCACCTGTGGAGCAAATAATCGGTAACGAGCTGTTGTTGTCTCCAACGGACGTTTATCAGCAAGCACTACTTGCCCGTCCCGAAATTCGTGCATCGGAATATCGCTTGCAAAGTAGCGAGAAAGAGGTGCTTATGGCAAAATCGCAGCTATATCCTTCATTGTCATTTGGTGCTAATTTTGGAACAGGGTATTATAAAATGAGCAACCGACCAAATGATTCGTTCGGTTCGCAATTACGCAACAATATGAGCAATTCGTTAGGTTTCAACTTGCGTATTCCTATTTTCAACAGGTTTCAGACTCGCAACAATATTCGTTCTGCCGAACTTGCCGTAGAAAACAATCGCATCGAGATGGATAAGATTAAGATAGACCTTAGAAAACGTATCGAGCAGGCATATCACAATGCCGTAGGCGCTCAAAGCAAGTGGAAAGCAACTCAAAAATCGGAAATATCGGGTAAAGAAGCATTCCGGTTTGCACAGGAGAAATTTGATAACGGCCGTGCCAATGCGTACGAACTTTTTCAAGCAAAAAGCAATCTTACACAGGTTTTGGGCGAACAAGCACAAGCAAAATATGAATACGCTTTCCGATTAAAAATATTAGAAATGTTAAATAAGTGATTTTTTGTAACTAAAACGGTGCGTTATTCGTCTAATTTATATAGAGCAAAGACTTTTTTTAGACACAAATACACAAGATTCAAGACGATAGACGTTTGATATTTCGATTTCGGATTTTCGATTTATGATTTTTTCAGCTTTCAGCACTCAGTTGGTTTCACGCAAAGTTCGCTAAATATTGCTTTCACCAACTCGAAACACGTAATAAAAACATTTAAACATAAAACTTTTAATAAACACAAATATGAAAACAAAAAGATCACATTCACTTATAATTGCTTTGGTGGCATTTTTAGGTTTACAAGCTGCATGTTCACAAAATCGTACAACAACCGCTCAATCACAACACCGCACAATAACTAAAAATTTTAATGTGGGAAGTTTTTCCGCCATTGAGTCCGAGATAGTAGGAAACATCATTTTTACACAATCAAGTAGCACAAGCGTATTAGCCGAAGGCGATGATAATATGGTAAACAGATTGATTGTTACAGTGGACGGAGATAAGTTAAACATTTCGATGAAGGATAATACAAAAATAAAATTTAGAAACAAGAGATCTAAACTCACAATAAAAATAAGTTCGCCAAACCTTTATAAAATAGATTCCGACGGAGTTGGAAATATCTCTCTCGCCGGAGTTGTAAAGACTGAAAAACTCCATATCGACTCTGATGGTGTTGGCAATATTACGGCATCGCAATTAGAGTGTAGCCGATTGTCCGTAGAGTCTGACGGAGTGGGCAATATTCAACTAAAAGGTAAAGGACAATTTGCCGAATATGAATCAAATGGCGTTGGAAATGTTGATGCACGCGACTTTGTTGTTGAAGATGCGATTGTTAACTCAACCGGAGTAGGAAGCGTTAAATGCTTTGCATCCAAAAACATCGAACTATATAGTAGCGGAGTTGGAAGTGTTGTCTATTATGGAGAACCGCATATAAAAGCATTGGAAAGAAATGGGGTTGGCTCTGTTAAAGAGGGCAAGTAATTCGACTTGGATATTTCGCGATATTGAGACTATGCGACTTGTTGTAAACTTATTAGCCAACAATAGAATACTTTACTTTTAAATTGCAAAAATTTTTTCAAAAAAACGGCTGCTTGCGTAAGCAGCCGTTTTTTTTATTTATCAAAATGGTGGTCATCCCAATATTTAGAGAAGTGGTGTCCCCACCGAAATCCAAGTCGTTTGAACTCCTTTACAACAATATGGTCGGGATGCAATGTTCCGTTTACGGTTGTGTCTAATACCGCACTTTGGGGCTGATTCGGGCGTCTCGTTTTCTTCCACCGTAGCGGATTGAATCGGGGGTTAATATCAATTGCCATTCCTACGGCGTGCTTGGAGTATGAGATATTGCGATAACAAAAGCTATATGTGTTGTTGTCGTCCATCGAAAGGCTGTCGCTCCAATTGTAATGCACTATTGGAATAGCTTTTTCAATTACAAATCTGTTTTCGAGCATAAATGAGAACATGTGCCGAATATCATCGGCTATTTTTTTATTGGAAAGGATTTGTCCTTTATGGATTTTTTCATCAATCGACCGGTAAGTTACATCGAACAAAACCAATTCATCTATAATATGTTTCGGTGCTTTTGTTCCTGATATGGCTTCATCAAATGTGTAATTGCAATCTATAATTGTGTCGTTTTTCGCAATATCGGATCTTTGAGAGACAAGGTGTTTATTTGATTCATTTTTTCCTGATTTCACGTCGCTTGTGCATGAAATTATTTTCACGAAACATATAACGAACAAAAAATAATGTTTTCTCATGAAATTACCGAACAGCTATTTTAATTCCAATCCAAATTCGTCAGTCAACTTTTGCAATGCCGGATTTTGTTTTGCTAACTCTTCAAACATATCTACTGAAGTCATAGCTTTTTGAGTTAGTTTGGTTTCAACAATTTCAATTTCCATCACTAAGTAGTCGTTCGAGAGTTTTTTACGCAGGAAATCCATAATAGACAGGCTGTTTTCTTCGAAATAGTTTTTATTGATTTCGTTGCCAACCTCTATTTTGATGATATTATTGCTCTGTTTTTTAGGTTTGTATATAGACATTGCATTTTTGAGTAGTTTTTCCTCTTTTAGTCCGTTTATATACTCTTCCCATGCTTCAAGCAACTTCTCATTAGAGAAATCGTTATTGTATTGCTTTTTATCTTCTTCGACTTTGTTTTCTACAATATCTCCTTTTTTGTTGAATGAAGATATGGATATTCCCAATCCTAATCCTTCTGTTGGTGCAATTTTTGTTTCTGTTGATTTCCTGGTAACCGTTTCTTCTTTTATTGTTTTTGGAATATCTTCTTTCTGAGCTTGTTCAACAGGTGTTTCATCTGATCTCTTTTCAGGTTCTACTTTTACTATTTCTTTTTCCGCTTTTTCTATCTTTTCAGAATCTTTTTGCTCTTCCGGTTTTGTCTCTTTTTTTTCGGATACTTCTATCGGCTTAATTTTAATTCTTTCTTCAACTATATTTTTTCTCGGATTTTCCGATAATTGACAAAGTTTAATAAGAGTAAGTTCAATTAACAGACGTTTGTTTTTACTCAATCTATAGTTTAAATCGCACTCGTTTGAAATCTCTATAGCTTTGTATAAGAAGTCGTTGCTGCAATGTTTAGCAGTTTCAATATATTTGTTACGTATTGAAGATCCTACCTCGAAAAGCGCGGCAGTTGCGGTGTCTTTGCACACCAAAATATCTCTAAAATGCGAAGTCAATCCACTTATGAAGTATTGACCTTCGAATCCTCTATTGAGAATATCGTTTAGAGTGAGCATACAACTCACCACATCGTTTTCGAGAATAGCGTTGGTTATTTTGAAAAAATATTCGTAATCCAACACGTTCAGGTGTTCAATTACCGCACTGTAAGTAACATTTCCTGCCGTATAGCTTACCGATTGGTCAAAAATGGATAGAGCGTCACGCATACCGCCATCTGCTTTTTGTGCTATTACATTCAGGGCTTCCGGTTCTACGGTTATATTCTCTTCTTCGGCAACGTAAATCAGATGATTTACAATATCCGAGATGCTGATGCGATTGAAATCGTACACTTGACATCGCGACAGAATGGTCGGTATTATTTTATGCTTTTCTGTTGTAGCCAAAACAAAAATGGCATGAGCCGGTGGTTCTTCCAACGTTTTCAAGAAAGAGTTGAAAGCAGCCTGCGAAAGCATGTGAACCTCATCAATAATATATACTTTGTATTTTCCTATCTGCGGTGGGATGCGGACTTGGTCTATCAGACTGCGAATATCGTCAACACCGTTGTTTGATGCAGCGTCTAACTCGTGTATGTTGTATGAGCGTTGCTCGTTAAAGGCAACACAAGATTCGCATTTGTTGCAAGCATCGTGCTCTTCTGTAGGAGAAAGGCAATTAATTGTTTTTGCAAATATTCTGGCACAAGTGGTTTTCCCAACGCCACGCGGTCCTGCAAACAGGTAGGCATGAGCCAATTTGTTTCCCGAAATAGCATTCCTTAAAGTAGTAATTAACGCACCTTGTCCAACTACGCTTTTAAAGGTAGATGGTCTGTACTTGCGTGCCGATACAATATAATTATCCATTTTCTCTGTTTTTTCTGAAGACAAGTTTACAAATGTACAAAAAAAATCGTTTTGTTTAAATTATATATCAAATAACAGATGGCTCATACGCAAATATTTTATATTTTTACATCCTGATAATTTTAATCAGATTTAAAACTAATAGATATGGACAGGTTTATTTTGCAAACTTTATTTTTTATATCACTGATTGTGATTAACTTCTCGTGTTTATCGAGTAGAAGGACACAGGCTGATATTGCAGATGAAAGCAAGGTTGCTCAAGAAAATGTAATAGTGAAGGACACTTTCATATTGCCCGATATACCTGCCGAAATTACCGATGTAGATTCAAGAGCGCAATATCTTGTGATGCATTATTGGGATAGATTTGACTTCGCCGATTCAAAACTTGTGCAGCGACCCGAGATTACCGAGCAGGCATTTGTCGATTATATCAATATATTAAATTACGTGTCGTCGGAACATGTAGATAAATCTATGAAACACACATTATTTAAAGCATCTGTAGAACGCTCAACGTATAAAAACTTTGCATCACTTTTCGAAAAATATCTTTACGAAGAGAATTCGCCGTTTCGTAACGAAGAATACTATAATATTGTATTAAAGTATTTACTCAAGTCCGATTCTATTGATGAGGTGGAAAAGGAAAAATACAAATTTCAGTTGAATATGTCGATGAAGAACAGACCAAATCAGAGTGCTGCAGATTTTGTTTATACGTTATCATCAGGTCAGTCGGCGTCGATGTATAGCATAAAGAGCGATTTTCTACTGATATTATTCGCAAATCCGGGTTGTCCGGCTTGCAATGATATTATAAATAGATTGCATAAATCATCCGTTATGCAAAAGGTGTTCTCTTACAATTCGCCAACAAGAACCATGATTACTGTTCTTACCATATATTCAGATGATGATTTGCAGGAATGGAAAAATCATTTGACAAAAATGCCTTCTAACTGGTTGAATGCCTATGATAAAGGCATGATAATTACCAAGCAAAATTTATACGATTTACGATTTATTCCTACAATTTACTTGTTAGATAAGAATAAAAAGGTGCTTCTGAAAAACACTTCTGTTGAAGGTGTAGAAAATTTCTTCACTGATGCTCTTGGGTAAGTGTCAGGTATATAGCGACTTAGACATTTAAATTAACTGTATTTTACATAAAGAAAGAAACTTTTTGAGTCAAAAGTTTATAGTTCCAAAAAAGAGAACTACTTTTGCATCCGTAAAAACAACATCCTGATTATGACGTTGTTTTTGCTTTTATTCTTCAAGAGAGAAAGAATAAAATTAGTATTAACTAAAACATTTTTTATGAAGTATGTAAACTTTTACCTGACTGTAATCGTTTTGCTGATTTTTACTTCCGGTTCGACCACGAAGAAAAACGCTTCCTCAGGATATTATCCGGGCGAACAGCTACCAAACTTTACTATCAGTATAACAACGGTGAATGATACGCAGTTTGATTTGAACGATTACAAAGGGAAAAAAGTGGTATTGAATTTTTGGGCTGCATACGATGCGGCTTCGAGAGCGAAAAACGTGCAGTTACACAACTTTTTGAAGGAAAATTATCCTGAAGTAACTTTGGTTTCCATCTCTTTGGATGAGAACCAAAACGTTTTCGAAAAAACTCTTCAACTTGATAATATTGAGATGGAAAATCAATTTTGTGAAGTGAAGGGCACTCAATCAGAGATTTATAGAAACTTCAGATTGAAAGGAGAATTCAAAAGCTACTTATTGGATGAAAACGGTGTGATAGCTGCAATAGAGTTAACACCCGAAAAGTTGCAAAATCTGCTTTAAGCAGATATAAAACCAAAACCACCTTATATTCAGAACGACTGTTCTATATATGGTGGTTTTTTTTATTTAAAATAGAAGAATCTAAAATTAAGAAAAAAAGCCGCAATTAACCTAAATAGAGTTAAATCGTCAATTTTCATACAAAAGTATATTGTTTATTTTACATTATTGTTAACTTTGCATCTCATATTTTGGATAATTTGTTGTGTTGTGGATGCATAATATTGCCTTTCTCTACTACAGTTTCTACGGTTTTTACCTATGAGGTTGTGTTGTGTTTGTGTAATGTTATCATCAACAACAAAAATACGGAGTTTTATAGCAATGTAAATCTCGTATAACAACAGATTGTTCTATGTTTCAATAATTTAAATAAATTAATTTAATGAAAAAAATTTCTTTAACTTTCCTGTTTATTGCCTTATTTATAGGCAATATGCTTGCATCAACACCAAAATGGGTTGGTATAAGCGGTGCGTCTCCATCTAAACCGGTGGTTACGTTGGTATCGGGAACTGATAGCCATTCGGTTATTGAAGTTTCCTTGAACGGTTTCTTTTCCGAAAGTGTAGCAACTCCCAAAGGAGAAGCTACCGTTATTAGTGTGCCGGGTGCACCTATGATGCTTGAAAAAGGTAATCCTGAATTGCCTTATGTTACTACTTCATTGATGATTCCTGACAGAGCCAACATGGTTGTAAAGGTATTATCGTCTGAGTACACCGATTACGAAAATATCTTGGTAGCACCTTCAAAAGGTAGTTTCACACGTGATATTTTACCATCATCGGTTCCTTACGTTTATGGAGAACAGTATCAAAAAAATGAATTTTACCCTGCAAGCCAAGCAGAAATGCAAGACCCATTCATCTTTAGAGATGTTCGCGGACAAGGTTTGATTCTGCAACCATTTGTATATAACGCAGTAACCAAAACATTGCGTGTATATCACAAAATGAGAGTAGAGGTAAAAGCAGACGGAGTTAATAACACTAATGCTAAAGTTGCCGGCAATACAAGGAGAATTGATGCCGAGTTTATGCACATGTACAAAGATTTGTTTATTAACTATAATAACAATTTTGCAAAATATAATCCATTTGTTGAGCATGGAAAAATGTTAATCATCAGCCATCCTCAATTTATTGATGCAATGGCGCCTTTCGTAGAATGGAAAAACAGTATTGGTATTGAGACTAAGTTGGTTAGTTTGAGTGAAGTTGGTACAACTGCATCTCAAATTCAACAATATGTGAAAACATATTATGAAACAAATAATAATGCATTCTTACTTTTTGTAGGAGACAGCCAACATATACCACCGATGAACGGAAGTTATGGAGCGTCGGACGTTAAGTATGCTTATATTACAGGAAACGACCGTTATCCAGAGTTTTTGGTAGGACGTTTCTCTGTAGAAACTGTGGCGCACGTACAAACTATGGTAACCCGTACTATTGAGTACGAAAAAAATCCTAATACTGAAACCGATTGGTTCTCAAAAGGTATAGGTATTGCTTCTCAAGAAGGTCCCGGCGATAATGGTGAATACGATTATCAACACATTAGAAATATCAGAACAAAATTGATGAATTTTACATATACCGGAGTTTCGGAACTTTATGAAGGGTCTCAAGGAGGAGTAGATGCAGCAGGACATCCAACTGCAGCTTTAGTTTCCAATGATGTGAATAGCGGAGCTACAATTATAAATTATTGCGGACATGGTTCTAATGCTTCATGGGTTACATCAGGTTTTTCAAATACAAATGTTAATTCTCTTTCAAACAACCACAAGTGGCCCTTTATCTGGTCTGTTGCTTGTGTCAATGGAGCATTCGTAGGTATAACATGTTTTGCTGAAGCATGGACTCGTGCTGCAAATGCAAATGGACCGACAGGTGCGCTTGCTACATTAATGGCAACTATAAATCAAGCGTGGTATCAACCAATGGCAGCTCAAGACGAAATGAACGCTGTCTTGACAGAATCTTATGAAAATAATATCAAACGTACCTTTGGAGGGTTGTCAAATAGTGGTATAATGAAGATGCTTGAGAAATATCCTTCAGGTGCAGGTCCTGAAACAGCAGAAACTTGGGTTGTTTTTGGTGACCCATCTGTAATGGTGCGTACGGCAATGCCTACACAGTTGCAAGCTACACATCCTAACACTGTAACTTCAGGACAAGCATTCGTGGTTTCTTCTTCCGTAAACGGAGCAAGAGCTACTCTTTCAAGAGGAAACGAAATGTTGGCAACAGGTGTTGTAGAAAATGGTTCTGTATCTTTAAATGTAGGTAATTTAGGGACTTCTACTTCTCCAATAACTCTAACAGTAGTAGGATTTAATCATATTCCATATATTAAAACTTTAACAGGTGAAGGTGGTGATGATTTAGCTCCCGTAACAAATCTAACAAGCAGCGTTGCCGGTAACAATGTTACATTAAACTGGAACAAACCATCACAAGGCGGAGAAGGCGATGTAACCGTTATTCTACAAACCACTGATGTTTGGGGCGACGGCTCAGGCTACCAAT
>JBGZFC010000038.1:0-15129 GCA_041846575.1 Bacteroidota bacterium | reverse complement strand
ATCTCAATTCGGAGGGAGAGATTCCCTCCCCTCCGAATTGAATTTTAAATAAAAAAATAAATAAAAAATAGGTTTTGTATAAAGTTATAGTTAATTATTTCTCTGTTTTCTTAAGCTCTTCCGCATTAAACACTGCATCAATATCTTTGTTTGCTACGGCTTTATCGAAGTACTCTTTTGCTTTCTCTTTGTTTCCCAACAATGCGTAAGCTACACCCAAGTTGTTCCACATTCGCGGATTGGATTCCATCTTATTCATTCTGTCTATTGCTGCCTGATAGTTTCCACCCTCAATATCTGTTGCTGCCGAATTGACAATGGCAACCGGTTCGTTGGGGAACATGCGAGCTGCAATATCGAATACCTCCTTAAACTCTTTTCCTCCGGTGGGATAGGTTTGAGCTACCAGGTACATTTCGTTTAAGCTTAGCAACTTGGGATTGGTCTTGATTATCTCTTTTGCCTCCTCTACGTTGAATGGGCGCACGCTGTAAGCGATGGCATAATCGGTTCTGCGTAAAGGGGGATAGAGGTTGTTGAGCATATTGCGATAAGTAGCTCCTCCCGAGAGTCTCATCAGATGGGCATCGCGTGCATCGGGATTGGTTATATCTCTGATGATGCGTAAAATCTCGTTCTTATCGGCAAGCGATGATTTCTCTACTGCATTTTTCAACCCTTCCCAATCTTCGCCGTAACCTCTCACTTTAAACTGGTTGCGTTTGATACCGTGAGTGTTGCTCAGATAGTCTGCAAACGAGTTTGCACGACGGTCTGCCAAAGTTCGGTTTGACTCGAAATTACCTTCGGGCGATGCATACCCCGCTATGGTAAACTCGGTGATGTTGAGATCCTTATTGTTTTTAACCTCTGTAATTACCTTGTCCACACGATCAAGTTCGTTGGCGTTGTTTTTGTAATTTCTGAGCAGGTCGTGTTTAGCTACTATATAATTGAATGTAGCGGTGTGTCTGTCTTCACGAATTTTTATCGGCTCTACTTCCGGAACAATGTAAGTAAGTTTGTAGTTCGGTTTGTAAGGTTCGCTGATAACTCTATCCACCAACAACAAATCGTCCAGACTTTCGCCACAATCGGCACAACCCTGCACGGAGGCTTTTATTGACAGAGACGCGTTTTGCATCCAGTCGTGAAAAGGTACCGAGGCAGTGTAATTTATGGTTTGCGACGTTTTGTTTTCTCGCGGCATCACGACTTTCGTTTGAGCAGGTATGGCTACACTGTTTCTCAGTTTCTTATTTCGTATATATACCTTGTTTCTTTTATTGCCGAGAGTTACCACGTGGGGCAGTTCCAAACTTGCCGCACCTGTATTTGAGTATAACACCGGTGTAAGAATAAGCATGTCGTTGGATTTCAGGTTTAGATCGTCCAACAATATATCCATGTTTATCTGTAACTGTTCGTTTACTTTATTGCCGGAAAAGTTTTCGAATTTCACATTGTCAACGTATCTGTTTTGGGCAGTAGTTATTTCGGCTACAGCTAACCAAATGAAAAGTATGTATGTTATTTTTTTCATCTTTTTATCTCCTTTCTACTTTATCATATAAATGAGTGATATTGCCGCTTTGGTAACTCCCCAATAGTTGTAGTCTCCTTCGCCTTCTTTAGAACCGCACTCCACACAGGGATATTTGTCGTAATGAATACGGGCAAATCCGCCGCCAATACTCATCTCGAAGTTCCATCGAGGGCTGAGTATCCATTGGTAACCGTAGCTTAACCCTCCTCCATAGAGGTATCCCTGGTAACGTGTGTCTTTAAAAGCAGAGAGTCTTCCTACCGGAATATCCCATCCTCCTACGTTAAACTGTGCTCCGTGAGCATGAATTCCGAAGAAATGCCCGTTAAACGACTCACAGGTCCAAAAGCGCAACTCCGGTTGCACCAACCAATGTTTGAATCTTTTGTGGTCGTTGAATTTCCACAAATTAAATCCGCCACCTAATTCGAGAGTGGCTTTCTTGCCCATTGCAAATTCCAAGCCCACATTGGGCGAACCGGCTGCACCCCAATAGAGGAGATTTGTTTTTATTGCCGCTTTTTGAGCGTTAGCCGTCAGGATAATTCCCCAAAAAAGCAAAGGAAGAATAAATGTCCTTATTTTTCGCATACTCATATATATATTAATGTTCGTTGTTTAATATCCACCATACAGAATTCGACAATCAAGGAGGGACAAACCCTCGCAAAGCGTTTGCGGAAAAACACAAAAAAACGCTTTACGCAAGTAAACTCGACAGCGTAAAGCGATAAAATAAAATTTTGAAATTAAAAGATGTGCCGCGCGAAGAAAATAATTGTTTACATCCTGCGACCCTCTCCCTCTTAACAAATTAAACGATATTACCAACAATAAATTGTTAATAATAGTTGAAAAAATATTGCTTATGTAATTTGTTTGAGTCATATTGTTTTTCCGATATTAATCCGACAAGATTTGACCGGGAGTTATTTTTTACAAGTAGTGACGTATATAATTATCTGATTTAAATTGATATCATCCAATTTGGCTCGTTCGACGACAAGAATTATGTTGCAAAGGTAATAAAATAATCTTAAACTAAAACCTTAAAACGTATAAAATATTTGCGAAACCGCTCTTTTATAAATTTTATAAACTTTTTGAAGCTATACCCTTCGAACACAATATGCTAACAATCAAGATATTTATATTGCAAAATATAACGAATAGAAAGTTTTCCGAAGGGAGCATAGAGATGTGGAATTTTTCCCCAACATCTCTCTCCCGTTCTTTGGTTATAATACGGCATTTTTTTCGTCCAATGGGTCGAACGGACTTAAAGCCTTTAGTCCCTTAATTCTCGAATATTAACCAAAACCTTTATAACAAATCATTTCAGAGAAAAATTAAAATATTTATCAAGTAGTAATAAATAGTCACATTGATAAGAGCATAAGATTATTTTTTTTCGTTTATCAACGCAACAAACCCAAATCATAAACGACACCCTGTCATTTCGAACGCAGCGAGAAATCTGTTCTTTGGGCTGTTAACCGTTGGCTGTCTGTTGTTAGCAACGCACCCAAATCATAAACAGTTCCCTGTCATTTCGAACAATAGTTCGGCAAGCCTTTAAAATTATCTTTATAAAGTACTGAAATTCAAACAAATATACCACTTTTGATAAATATCGCGCAACTACTTGATTATAAGCACTCTAAATAATAATTTAACGAACTATTGATTACTAAAAACGCGAATTATAAGAAAGTTTATTCTAAATCTCTAATAGTCCAAAAGTCAGCACAATTACCTGTTTTGTTAATATAATCGTAAGGCATCCAAAAATAGCCTCCATCTCCCCAATTCTTACCCCACGAATTTCGCACTAACAACATTTCCTTATCATTATCATAACCTACAGCCATTACTGCATGTCCTCCTAACAATTGTTCCCCGGTCTGTGGCATGGGCATGATTCCGGTTTCTCTAACCTCTTGCGACATAAAACTTGAATATATGGAGAAACCAAAAACAAAAGGATATCCATCGGCAAGACAAGCGCGAATATGATACATATTGGGGGTAATACGCCAATATGATAAAATTTGATGATCCAATGCCGAATCATAACATTTCTTAGGAGGCTTTATTGTAAACTTGGCTCCGGGTCTGGTACCGGCACTATAAGTCCACTCTTTTTCCGGACACACGCCCTGCTTGTTCAACGACTTGATACCATCCCTCAAGTATCCTCCACTATCAGAATAAATAGTTCCTATCATGGCTCTTGTATTATAGTACAAGAAAAGTCTTGAAAGTCTGCGAGTCTTTTGTTTTTTTATTTTTTTCCCACATTCTACAGCTGCAAGCAACGCGTTTGCAGTGCAGCTACCCAAAGCACCCTGATTATATACCGGTGGACAAATATTTCTCAAATCAACTTTAGATGGCATAATACCTCTTAATCTCATAGGTTCTTCGTAAATATAATCCCTATCATCATTAATATCGGGGAGCCACCCTAATTTCGGCATTTTAAATTCTTTTTCAGACATATTCTTTTATTTTATTGTGACTATTAATTTACAATAATTCAAAGGGGTCGCATCCGATTCCCATACTCTTCTTTCCTCCAAAACGATAAGCGATTTACCTTTTGCAAGAGCTTTAATTTCTACTTCGATTGGATAATTCTTGCCAAGAGGAGTTAGATTAATATCATGTTCCGATATGTTTGACTTCAATTGTACTTCGGTAACCTCTTCGTTATTTGAAACAATCAACCAAGAATATCCCCCTCCTCCATGACTTTCCAATTCGAAGGAGTATGTTTTATTGACTCTTAAAATGATTTCTTTCTTCATAATTTTCAATTCATTTTAGTCTGATTACAAGTATAAAAAAGGAAGACGGTATAATGTTTCGCCCTCCTTTTTGTATGTTAATCATGGATATGTAATTGCAAGACCGGAATATTTCCGTTATAATCCGAATCATAAGGAATAGAACAAAAAATCATAGTTGCTACAACTACAGAGTTATCATTTCTGCCGATAAGTTTAGCTTCAATCATAATGTTTTGTTCAAATCTGCGTCTTTCTATTCTTTAATATAATTAAAATTATCATTGTCTATACTAAAGATTGAATTATGAAGGTATATTCTACAGCCATAAGCAGGTACTATTAGCATATAAGAAAAACTTTACGAAGTACCCAAACCGAAGAACATCTCTGTTCAACCATCATGTCAATAATTTCACTTTATCCAACTCCTGCATTGAAAGGAGAACAATGCAAAATTATCTATTCTTTTGTTAATGCACTAGGACAAATCACGCATAAATTAGGACAAATCACGCATTAACATTTCAAAAGTCAGTACAAATCACGCATAAAAATCACTCTAAGTAATGATTATCAAGCAATAACAAACACAAATTACATCTAATGTTTTTTTTATGATAAATATAACTTTTTCTTAATCGGAATAAACAAAATGAAATATATTGTAATCCGTCTCTATGAGGTATTTAAAGAAGATTGTCCGCATATTGAAACCATTCGCCCATAATATAGACTTTAAAAAGCGACCATTTTTTTATTTGTTACTGATGAACATTTTCGTATTTACTCACAATTGTGTATATTTGCCCTGATATTTAAATGATAAAATTATTGCAATTTGTTTCTGTTTTGATAATAGCTAAATAGTAAAATTATTGTGTTTTTTATTATAAAGTTAATTATCTAATCAAACCAATTAGTCGGATATGCAAATAGATGTTGTGTTTACTTGGGTAGATGGAAACGACCCGGAGCATAAAAAAAAGATAGCACCTTATTTAACTCCTCGCGACCGTGCCTCTGACGATGTTGCAGGACCAACACGTTACCGTTCGGTGGGAGAAATTTTTTATTCTGTTGCATCTGTATTGCGATTCGCCCCTTTTGTTCGGAAAATTTTTATAGTTACCGACAACCAAAATCCGAATTTGAATAAATTTATTGAAGCAAATTTTCCTGACAATAAAATCCCGATTGAGATAGTTGACCACAAAGTTATATTTAGAGGTTATGAAGATTATTTACCCGTATTCAACAGCAGAGCAGTAGAGACGTGCGTTTATAGAATTCCGGGATTGAGTGAAAATTATGTATATTTTAACGACGATTTTTTCTTAATCAGACCTGTTAAACAGTCGGATTGGTATGTAGATGATAAAATTGTGGCATACGGAAGTTGGCGTTTTTTACTTTTGGACAGATTGCTCTGGTTGATAAAACCGATGAAAAACGGTCGTAAACCTGTGGGATTTAAGGATGGGATGATTAAGGCAGCAAGAAAGTACGGGAAAAAATGGAAGTATTTTCATCTTGACCACCTGCCGCATCCGCTTAAAAAGAGTGTGATTGCGGATTTTTTTGAAAAGAATCCGCAACATTTGTTATCTAATATTTCGCATAAGTTCCGCAGCGGCAAACAGTTTAACACCAATGAAATATATTATTTGCGCATGTTTGACGCAGGAAAAGCCATACTGAAACCATCTTCGGAACATCTGCTTTACATGAAACCGGTAAAACGAGGCAAAAAATATTTGACAAGAAAGTTGCGTAATTTTAAAACCAACAGAAATCTGAAATTTGGCTGCATCGGCTCACTTGATTTAGCTGTGGAACAGGACAGGGTAACTTTGCTGGAGTGGCTTGCCAAGATTATAAATGTGAGATTTTAGGAAATGTACAAAGCGTCTGTTATTATTTCGGTATATGACAATGTCGATTTCTTGAAGTTGGTGTTGGACTCGTTGCTGTTGCAAACGGAGAAAGATTTTGAAATCATTATTTCCGAAGACGGAAATAGTGAAACAATGAGATTTTTTGTGGGAAATTATCCGTTTCGTAATGCTTACCAGCATCTTACGCAAGAAGATATAGGTTGGCAAAAAAACAAAGCACTTAACAATGCCATACGAAACGCCAAATCGGATTGGTTGATTTTTATTGACGGCGATTGCGTATTGCATCATCGATTTGTGGAGATGCACTTGCGATATGCCAATGAAAAGTCGATTTTAGCAGGCAAAAGGGTAAAATTGGACAAAAGACAGTCTGATTTTTTGAAAAATAATTTCTACGAAGTTATCCATAAACTTCAAACAATACTTTTAAAAAGACTGCTATTTAACAAAGGTAAGATAGCATTTGTGGAAGAAGGTATTTTTATTTCTCCTGACAGTATTTTCGGTTTTATACCTAAAGTCAGAACGGCTAACCGACTGATTGGCTGCAACATGTCATTCTCGAAAAAAGCAATTTATGCAATTAACGGATTCGATGAAGAATACAGGCTGCCTGCCGTAGGTGAAGATACCGATTTGTTTTGGCGGTTTAAAGCTGCCGGATTTAATGTAAAATCCGTAAGAAACATGGCTGTGCAATATCATTTGCATCACAAAGAGAATTGGAACGATAATACCGAAAATAGAGCAAGAATGCTCAAAAACCAAAAAGAAAACAAATTTATCTGCGATAAAGGATTGATTCATAACAAATAAAATTATTTATGATTTCTATAATAATTTGTTCTACGAAGCCCGACATATCTTCAACTCTGCGTGAAAATATTAAAACAACCATTGGGATTGAACATGAAATAGTTGTTATAGATAATTCACATAATCAATATTCTATCTTCTCGGCTTACAATAAAGGGCTGAAAATGAGTTCGCACCCTTATGTTTGCTTTATTCATCAAGATGTTTTGTTTAACACTTTGAGATGGGGAGAGAAGCTAATAAATCATCTTTCAGATAAAAAAACAGGAGTTGTAGGTATAGCCGGTGGAAAAATTGCTACAAAAACACCGGCTTCTTGGTCAACCGGCGGACGAAGAATGAATATCGTGCAACACAGAGATAAGAAAAAATCATTACATATAAAAAAGCCGCTTGACTTTACAGAAACAAGATTGCCGGCAGTCGTCTTAGACGGAGTTTTTCTGTCTATGCGTAAAGAGTTATTCAAAACAATAAAATTCGACGAGAGATTTAGCGGATTTCACGGTTATGACTACGATATTTGCATACAAGCAAAAGTAGCAGGTTATACTAACTATGTGATTTACGATATTATGTTAGAACATTTTTCAGAAGGGAGTCAAACAACGCAATACTATGTTAATCTGATTGATGTATATAAAAAATGGAAAGATAAGCTGCCACTGATTGCTGACGATATTACAATAAACAACGAAAAAGAACTGAACAAACAGGAAATCAAAGCCTTATCAAAACTGATTCGCAGATTATCACGAGTCGGTTTTGAAAAAAAGGAAATAATCCTATTAGCTCATAATTATGCCGAAATAATAAACGCAAAAAACGTCCGCAAATACCTCAAGTTTATAAACTTAAAAATTTGGGTTATAAGAGTTTTCAATTCAAAAAAATAGCGTAACACCTTCGTTGCAACGACAAAAGAATGGTAAACTCTCTAAATTCCAATCTTTTTAAAACGCTCCGGAATTTTCACAACTAACTTCCAACATCCCATAGCCGGTTTGTTAAGAGCATAAATAGGACGAGCAAAAGTTTGAAATCTTCTGGCAATAGGCAAAAACTTATCGCCATCTTTAGCTTTTTTCTCGGTTACCAAAGTAATTGTTCTTGCTCTTTTTTTCATGTGACGCTCCCAGCCTGCCGCGAGCCTGTCTTTGTCTTTGAATCGGTCTTCAACCATTTTCAGGTCAAAAACTCCAAAATGGAGCAAGTAAAGATTCTTGTCAATTCTGAAATTGTGTCCTTTTACTCGATGAAAACCCGAACCCCAAGTTACCGGTTTTGAAATTACACAAGGTTTCGTATAACGTGAAGAAACCAACGCATAGTTTCTCTGTGCCAAAAACGACTGATTTTCATCAAATTCGGCTTCGATATTTGTATTTTGTCCTACATCCAAGCCAAGTCCCGAAACCGTTGGGTTTGAACTGAAACTTATTTCGCTTAAATATTCCCGAAGAGTTTTTTTCTCGTTTGGGTCAACAACCAAAAACTCATCTGCATCCACACCGATAACCAAGTCATAGGTTTGAAGTAATTCGGCTGCCATTTTCGACAAATGTCCTAATCTTCTTTTTTCGGCACTTACCACTTGTCCGGGAATTCGCTCACAATGAAATACATTTGCTTTTCCGGCTGTCGGCGGTACGGGCTGGTCGGTTCCATCCAAGTAAATATACAGATTCTCCTCTCCAAACTGAGTGCCGTAGTATCCAATCCAATGCTCAAGAAAAAAAGCATCGTTGCGAGCCATAGTGATTACTGCAATTTTTTTCATGTTTAAATTTTAATCATCTCCTCGAAATTACAAATTTAACTTAGAATATTTTAGAGATTCTATTATGCATTGATTTTTTTAAATCGAACAATTTATTTTAAAATTAAAATATTATTTATCTAAGAAACAGCAGTTAAGTTTTCAGCATCAAAGATATGATATAATTTCACATTTCCCATATAATTTGCCCATAGCGTAAAAGTACTTGGCGGACCCAAAAGACAATCACAGAGAGACATTACATATTGATCTACGAACCAATCCTCTTTTGAAACAATTATATTATCGGATTCTTTAAACTTTACTTTGTCATTTGAAAATAGGATAAAAGCGACTTTTCCTTCTATAGAATTTTTAAAAGTCTCGATATGCTTCTCATAGATTTCATCACTATAATAATACTTACCGTTTTTCCATTTTTTATAATCACCTCTACGAATATGCACACCTACTAAATAATATCCTTCCGACTTTAACTTCTCAACTTTATTCACTAACAAATTGTCTTGATAAAAAATCTTTTTTAATGTATAATTTTTACTCATCTCCTCTCGATACGTAGTTGCCGACTTAGGAACACGAAACGACCATCCAGCCACATAGATAGTATTTTTTGTTTCAAAGGCTCTCAAAAGGTAGTTCTCACAATGCTTTTCATCTCCGTTTTTATCAAATCTAATGAATTTAATCAGACCTAATTTAGAAATAAGCCAAACTACCGAAAACAACTTCTTTACTATCCGACTGTGACGAAACATACGACCAAGAAAATCTATTTGAAGTATTTTGTAAAACAGATTTGTTTCAGTGCAACACGGCTCATCATAATAAGCTGCCATATCCTCAAAAGTTGGATTGAAATATTGAATGCCGTATTTCTTACAGAACACTTCAAAGTGTAAATTTTGTATCAAACGATTACTGTGATTTCCGGTGGATTTTATTACAATCAACTTTTTTTCACACTTTTCCATTTCTTTCATAATTAACATCGTTCATTAGTTGTCTCCACATATCTCATCGTAAGCAATACAATGATTAAAAAAGCATCGTTTCGAGTCATAGCTATTTTCTGTTTGTTGTTTCACTTTTTTTTGTCTATAAGCAACTTTATGTCACTAAAATATGGATGATGTATCAAAAACAAAGCACATCCCTAAATTGCCATACTGAATGGAGCTTTTAGCGGAATGAAGTATCCGTTTTTTTTAGATGCAAGACACAAGAGCCAAGACTTAAGACATTTTTATAATATCACCTACAAAAACTAACTGCTAACAGCCCAAATAATAGATTTCTCACTTCATTCGAAATGACAGAGAGCTGTTTATGATTTGGCTTCGCGGCTGACAGCTGACAGCTTATAAGATAGCTTCTTCACTTCGTTCAGAATTCGCAGAATCGCCCTTAGACAATGACAAAGTCAATTGAATGTTAGGCTTTTTATACAACATCATCAGTTTGTTTTATACTTAAATTTTATTGCTGACAACTCTTCGTTTGCCTGAGTAATTTTATCTTTCAGGTTTTCTTTGTAATCGGTTAGTTTTTGTTGCAACTCTTCGTTTGATGCTGCAATAATTTGTGCCGCTAAAATGGCTGCATTTAACGAACCGTTTATTCCGACTGTTGCCACAGGAATTCCGGGCGGCATTTGCACAATTGCAAGAAGTGCATCCATACCGTCAAGTGATGCATTTATAGGCACTCCGATTACAGGCAGAGTAGTCATGGCTGCAATTACTCCCGGCAAATGGGCTGCCATGCCTGCGGCTGCGATAATAACTTTTATTCCTCTGTTTTTTGCATTTTTGGCAAACTTCTCCACCTCTTCAGGTGTGCGATGCGCCGACAAGGCATTAATTTCAAATGGGATTTGCATCTCATCGAAAAGCTTTGCACTCTTCTCCATTATAGGATAATCTGATGTGCTGCCCATTATAATACTTACTATTGGTTTCATAATTTAAAAAAAAGGAATCGTGCTTCTATAGCCCGATTCCCTTACAATTTTTCTTGATAATTTATTGTCCGATCTCTTTTTTGTAAGCTTCTGCGGTCAAAAGACCTTCAATTTCTGAGGCATTGCCTAATGTAGCTCTAATAATCCAACCTTCTCCGTACGGATCTTTATTAACCAATTCGGGTTGGTCTTCAAGTAACGGATTAACTTCCAACACTTCGCCGCCAACAGGCATGAAAAGGTCTGAAACTGTTTTTACAGCTTCTACACTACCAAAAATATCATTTTGCGCCAATGTTTCGCCTTCGGATGTAATATCCACGTAAACAATTTCGCCTAACTCACTTTGAGCAAAATCGGTAATTCCGATAACCACTTCATTACCTTCTACTCTTACCCACTCATGATCGCTTGAATACTTTAAATTTTCTGGAAAATTCATAACTTTTATACTATTAAAATTAATCTTTCGGTAAAAATACTACTATTTTTTTTAACTGCAAAAAAAATTATATTCCAAGCCAAACAAATTGGAAAGATAATAAAAAACCGACCCAAAAACCAGCTATTACCTGACCAAATGTATGCCTTTTTAATATAAGACGCGATGTGCCAATCATACCTGCTATAAGAAATGCTATCATAAACAGATAATATGGATTACTTTTTTCTACGAAAAAGCATACGGCAAGCATTCCACCTATAAAACCGCCGGCACCCAACATGTGTGCACTGATTTTCCACCAAAATGTTATGACTATTGCAACAAACATAACGGCTACAGATGCAAGAGTTAACATCAAGAACCATTTTGGCATACCCATTTTGTAATAAAACCATATCATTACCGAATAGCTTATCAATGAAATAAGATACGGTATAAATCTCTCTTTGCGTATTTTTAAAGACAAATCGGATACCATTTTTAGTTTATAGAGTACCCAGATAAACACAGCCGGCAAAACAAATGAAAAGATAATTGCAGGAGCCATTATAGTCCAAAAAGCCTGAATAAAAATAAGTTGGAAATATGAGTAAACAAACAGAAATGCAATGCTGTAAATCGGCATTAACAACGGCTGAAAAATGGTTGATATAAAAGTTGATATCTGTTTTGTCATTTTATGGAATATTTTATATAAACTATATTTTTCTCCTTAAACGTGCCACAGGCAAGTTCAGTTGCTCACGATATTTTGCCACCGTGCGTCGTGCTATAATATAACCCATTTCGTTAAGCATTTTTGTAATTTTATCGTCGGTAATAGGCTTCGATTGGTCTTCTTTCTCGATGATTTCTTTCAAAGCAACTTTTATTTCTCGTGACGAAATATCTTCTCCTTCATCGGTTTGCATTGCTTCCGAGAAGAAAAATTTGAGCGGATATATGCCGCCGTTGGTTTGCACGTATTTGCTGTTGCTTACACGCGAAACAGTGGATATATCTAACGATGTTTCATTTGCTATATCTTTCAATATCATCGGTTTTAAAGTAGCCTCATCCTCAGTCAGAAAGAACTCTTGCTGAAATTTGATTATGGCTTCCATGGTTTTCTTCAAGGTGTTTTGTCGTTGTTTGATTGAATCAATAAACCATTTTGCCGAATCAACTTTTTGCTTCATAAAGAGCATTGCCTGCTTCTTGTCGCTCGACATACTCTCTTTATTTTGGCTGTACCCCTGCAACATCTCGGCAAAGGTATTGTTTATTTTTAAATCGGGAATATTTTTATTGTTTAAATACATAGAAATTTCGCCATTATAAGTTTCCACGATAAAATCGGGAGTAATGTCGTTCATAGCCATTTCTATAGGGTCGCCCCAAATATTTCCCGGCTTAGGATTTAACGATAGAATTACCTCCATCGCATCACGAAGTTCTTCTGTAGATATTTGTAAAGCACGAGTTATTTTATCATAATGCTTTTTAGAAAATTCATCGAAATAGTTTTCAATAATTTTCAATGCCATTTGTTGTGCGTCTGACATCGAAATTCGATTGAGTTGCAACAAAAGACACTCTCTCAAATCTCTCGCTCCTACTCCTGCCGGCTCCAAATCTTGAATTATACAAAGAATCTCTTTAAGTTTACCATCTGAAACATCTATGTTTTGCTGAAAAAGCAAGTCATTTGAGATTGATTGGAAATTGCTCTGCAGATAACCATTCTCATCCAGGTTACCTGTTATATATATAGCTATCTCTTTGTCTATGGGGTTTAGTTCACGAAGATTTATCTGCTCTACCAAAAAGTCGTATAATGAGATAGTATTTGAAAAAGTGGAGCCAATAAAATCGGGTTGCTCTCTTCTGAGTGAATCTCTCATTTGAAAATCAGGCACATCGTCTTCATTCAGATAATCTCCCAAAGATATATCTTCCGATGTTTCATCCGATTCACGGTCTAAACTTAAATCTTCACCCTGTCCGTCCAATTCAAAATCACTCGTATCAAGCGCGGGATTGTCTTCAATCTCCTGTTTTATTCTGTCTTCAAGTTCTACCGTATTCAACTCAATCAGCTTTATCACTTGCATTTGCAGTGGCGAAAGTTTTTGTATCTGTTTGAGTTCTTGTTGCTGCCTAAATTTCATGAATCTGTTTAATCAATGTATCTTTTGGTAGTTTGAGATAACAAAGGTAAGTAAATATTTTGTTGTTTAAACTTAAATAGGGGAAGAAATAAATATTTTATAAATATAAAAAAACAGACTGCAATTAAAAAAACAGTAAAATTGCAAGTCTGTTTTATATAAGAAGCCGCATCAGTGGAAAATTCGAAACTCCCTATGACAGGATTTGAGTGTCATGAAATCTTTGTAATCCGCCGGACATAAAGTCTATCTCGAAAGATGCGGCCCGCCATTGATATCATAAACGAGTCTCGGTTTTGTTTTATTAATTGATGAGTTTCCCGTTCGACTAATGCGGCAAATACTCGTTCATTATTCTGACATCAAAGATAAATAAGATAATTTAATTTACCAAATATTTTTTAATCTTTTTTTGAAATTTCATTATCAAAGAGAGATTAAAAAAGTCAAACGAAAGACTTCACACAACAAATATGATCTTTATCTATTTAATAATGAGATTAAATAGCATCTTTAATTATTTTTCTCACACAATTGCCAATTTTCACCAAATATGCACCATCGGCAAAATTAGATAGTGGAATTATTGTTTGTTCGGAAGTAATTTTAACTGAATAAACATCGCGTCCGTCCATAGAAACAATAGTTAATTTTGAAGGCAATATATTGCTTGGCACTTCTACAGTTACCATATCGGAAGCAACACTCGGATACAATTTCATTATTGAGCCTTCAACCGATTCAATACTGCTTGACTCTTCTCCGTCGTAATTCGTATAGTTTCCTCCATTATAATCATATACAGCCCAATTTTTTTCTTTAGCTATATTCACATCAGTTGTCGTTGCCACATTCTCTTCTGCGGGGTTCGTTTTATCTACGATAAACAATTCATAATCAATGGCTGAAGTGTTTGTCGGAATACTATTTACAAGATTGGTCATTTCAGCGCCCTTTATCTTGTTGCTATAACAATAAATTCTATGAATATTCGGAGTAGCATTAAAATCTAACTCTTGCAATAAGTTACCACTGCAAGAAAGTTGTTCTAAAATAGGAGCTTCGGCAAAGTTTAGCGATTCTATTTTGTTTTTACTGCATCCAAGCACCTTTAGTTTATTAGTATTGCTAAGGGTTATAGATGTAATGCCATTGCTACCGCAGCCCAATATAGTTACATTGCCTTCAATAGTGATAGTTTGATTTTCTACAGTGTAGTTCGAGAACTGTCCCTGTATAAAACTTCCTGTAGCGCCTGTAATAATTGGTGCAGTTCCTTGTTCTGTGGAAATCAACAGACTAATAGTTTGTCCTACCGGTTTTTCGGTAACAAACGTTATTTTACTTTGTGCAAACGTATTACCGATTAAAATTCCCATAAGCGGGATAATTGTAAGTAAAATTTTAATTTTTCTCATAATTTATTGTTGCCTATTAATTTTAAAAATAGTGTTTCAAAACTGATTTAAATAAAATTCATATTTCAAAAATTTGCAATTCAAATCCGATTTTGGATTGCAAAGTTATAAAAAATCATCATTTTTTCAACTAATTTATTATGAATTTGAAGAAGGTAGATTCAACAAGCAAATGCAATTTTGTTATTTACAAAGTTATAAAAAATTTTGAATGGTTGTTTGTAATTTAGATTTATTCTTGGTCTTCTATTGATTTTATATTGTATATCGCTAATATTCTTCATATTGAGTTCTGTTATAGGTTCGTTTTTGGGGATGTAT
>JBGZFC010000037.1:0-30659 GCA_041846575.1 Bacteroidota bacterium | reverse complement strand
TATTCAATTTTTTTAGACGGAGGCGAATATAACACTTTTATCCATTCGGCACAAAGTGAAGGGGTGTTTTTCCTCTTCCTTTGTCCGAAAAATGTATATTCTTCCCCGCAAAAAATTGCGTTTACTAATGGAATTTACGACATCAATTATTGAAAAAGCCTATTTGCCATAGATAATATTAACACTCATAAACAATTAATCTTCACCTTTACTCGATTGCCTATCAATACTTTCTATCTCTTTCCAACTTATCCTATTGCTACAGAATCTTCATTCATTTCCTTAGATTTTTCTCAAATACCTACATCTGTATGCGAAAGTTTTTTGCATTTTTGCTGTCTCAGTTAAAATAAAAAGAATTTGATTCTAAGCTCTATAAGCTACATAAAACTATTCAATAACTTACACATTCTCAATTTTTCTTTCCTTTCCCAATACCTCTATCCGCCAAATCAACCCCTATACTTCTCTGAATTTCTATATATTTCAATCGAAACCATTCAATAATATCAACGCCGTCAATAGCAAGACGTAGCTTTCCTGGGTTATCAGGCTCTCCGGTTTGATTTGTGCTGTGGAGTGTTCGGTTGAGAATTTTTGTTTGTATTCGGGCGAATAGAGACAGCCTTTAAATTCGGCTTTTCTGCCCGATAAAATCCGTTTGGTTAAGTCATCGGAAAAGCCGACCAAACGGCACATTCTTTCAATGGAAAGCAACTCCCGAAGTTTGGGAAACAAATCGTACATCTTTTTCGGTAAAATGAAAATGCTTATCGAACAGCAATGAATAATATTGAAGATTAAGTTATACTCAATACACTATACAAAAAAAGCACCTCATACGAGGTGCTTTTTTGTTAGTCTAAATTCTTAAACTTATTCTGCAAAGAAGATTGCAACGCGGTTCCAATCGTTTTCAGCATAAGGTTGTTCAGTGTCACCTTTCCAATCTACAGAAATGCGGCTGCTGTCAATTCCATACTCATTGATAAGAGCATCAGCTACAGCTTTGGCACGTCTTTCAGAAAGAGCCATATTGTAATCCGGGTTACCGGTTTGTTTGTCAGCATAAGCTACGATTTTAACATTTGCGTTAGTATTTTCTTTCATATACTCAGCAGTGTTGTAGATGCTAACTTGTTGTCCTTTGTCAATTTTAGCAGAGTTGATGCGGAAGAATACTACGTTAGGAACGTAAACACCTTCGCTTACAGTTACTTCAGGACATTCCGGGCATTCCGGACAACTTTCCGGTCTTAGTCTCAATTTATCATTTTCAGCTCTTAGCTTGTTGATTTGGTTATTCAAGTCGTTGATTAAGTTGTAATCCATCAACTCAGCAGGTGTAAACTCTTGTTTTCCACCCAAACCAAATTTAAGACCTGCAGTAGCAGTAAACATGCTATCATAGTCGTACTCGGCATTTGCATACTGATCGAATGAGCCTTGGAATACTCTCCATCCAAGTTCTAAGAAGATAGCAACGCTTTTTGATAATTGGAAATTGTTGATTAAACCTACGTTATAAGTAAGTGTTTGGTTTTGTCCTTTGAATAATTCACCGTCTGGATTCGGTTTTTTGAACCATTCATTCATTCCGTACATGTAACCAATTCCCAAATAAGGAATGAAGTTATAAACTCTGTTTGGTCTGTATGTACCCCATGCATTTGTGATATTATACATCAAGTCAAGATGACCTCCTAACCAGAGAGATTCTTCTCCCTTAATATCGCGACAAACATTTTTGAATTGTCCTCCGTCAAAAACAACACGTGCTCCCCAGTTTGGAGAATTCCAACGACCAATTTCTAATTGACCCATCCATCCTAGACGATCTAGAAATTCAGCACCTGCGTCATTTTCAGCTTTAGTAAAGTACAAGTTAGTACCACCACCAAGACCTATGTACCAATTATCACTCGCTTTGTTTTTCAGGTAAACTGTACCATGAGAAACATTTTGTACTTCTTGTGCACTCATACTGAACGCAACAAGAGCAGTAATTAAAAGTAAACTAAACTTTTTCATAAATTTAAAATTCTAATTAAACATTTTTTTTTACAATAACTCAATATAATCTTATTATACTTTAATAAAATTGTTAAGAATAGTTTGTCACTCATTCTTATATATTATGTCAATCTAAAATACATTTGCGATTATTCAATTACTCTATAAACTATCGCCAAGTTACAATTTTATTATAAACCAATAATAGTATGAACAACAAATTACACCACAAAGATATATTTATTTTTCGAACTTAAACATATTTTTTAATAAAATATCACGAAATAGGGCATTTTTATGGAAAAATTCCACGTATTTAGAGATATTCTTATCTATTTTGTCCTTTTTTTTATCCTAAATAGCTTTTTAGGAGCTTACTTCTCGAATCTTGACGCAGCCTTCTGATGGCTTTTTCCTTAATTTGTCGTACCCTTTCACGAGTTAATTGAAACTTATCACCAATCTCTTCTAACGTCATTTCTTGATAACCGATACCAAAAAACATCTTTATTATGTCACTTTCTCTTTCCGTAAGAGTGGATAGAGCTCTGTCAATCTCTTTCTGTAGTGACTCATTTATCAATGTCCTGTCTGCTATAGGTGCATCTTCATTAATAAGCACATCCAACAAACTGTTATCTTCCCCTTCTACAAAAGGAGCATCCATTGATATATGACGCCCCGACACTTTTAATGTGTCTATCACTTTGTCAACAGACATTTCTAACTCATCAGCTAGCTCATCAGCCGAAGGACGTCTCTCGTTTTCTTGTTCGAATTTTTGAAACGCTTTGCTTATCTTGTTAAGAGACCCTACCTGATTTAGCGGCAATCTCACAATTCTTGCTTGTTCTGCGAGTGCTTGCAAGATAGATTGACGAATCCACCATACTGCATAACTAATAAATTTAAATCCTCGAGTTTCATCAAATTTCTCTGCAGCTTTTATCAATCCCAAATTTCCTTCATTAATTAAATCGGGAAGGCTTAGACCTTGGTTTTGATATTGCTTAGCAACGGATACCACAAAGCGAAGGTTGGCACGTGTAAGTTTTTCGAGAGCTCTCCTGTCTCCCCTTTTTATTGCCTGTGCCAATTCAACCTCTTCTTCAACCGTAATAAGATCTTCTCTTCCAATCTCTTGGAGATACTTATCTAATGAAGCGCTTTCACGATTCGTAATCGATTTTGTAATCTTTAGTTGTCTCATCTGTGCTTTAAATACTTTCAATCATAAAAAAGGGATGCAAAATTACTCATTTTTTTAATACCATAGGATAAAAATGCGAAATTAATCTTACTGAGCAAATAACCAACACATGAACTTCAGGCATCTAAAAAAATCATCCCTTACTACATAGAACACCTCTTATTGCAAAATTGTTATATTTTTTCACATATTTAACAACATTTAACTCGAAGAAGCAGTAGAACTTTAAATTCTTGAAATATCAATAGCTATGTATTGAGTTCTACCATTCGGATAAAAACCTGCAACTAAAATAACCTTATCTTGATTGCTGTTGTTTACCGATGAAATAATCTTAGCTATATCGTTTTCGTTATTCACGGGCATATTATTTATTCTCAATATAATAAATCCTTTATTTATGCCCTCTTTTTTAAACAGTCCATTATTGTTAACTGTACTAACTTCCACTCCGTTACTAATACCGAGCTGCTGTTTTCTATTCGTAGGTATTTCGGAAAAAGTCGCTCCCAGACCTGACATCACATCGGTTCCTTTCTTTATTTCGGTGTTTCCCTCCTCGTTTTTAAGTTCAATATTGAATGAAACAATTTTACCATCTCTATCAGCTACTACTTTTACTTTATCTCCGGGTCTGTACCTGCTAAGTTGATTTTGTAATCCGGCAAAATTAGGAATATCAACTCCATTAATAGATTTAATAATGTCTCCTTTTTTCATGCCTGCTGCTCTTGCGGCACTTCTGTCAGAAAAATCTTCAATAACCACGCCCGATATTTTAGAAAGCTCTTTCGCTCTTTCCGGATCTTCGCGTCTAACCATCTCTATTTTGGCTACTTGAATACCCAACACCGCTCTTTGAACATTTCCATACTGTTTTAAATCGGCAGCAACTTTTCCTGCCACCGAAATAGGAATAGCAAAAGCATAACCTGCAAAATCTCCTGTTTGAGAATAGATAGCTGTGTTTATTCCTACCAACTCGCCGCGTGTATTTACCAATGCACCGCCACTGTTACCACGGTTTACTGCAGCATCAATCTGAATAAATGATTGGATTCCTAAATTATCGCCGACAATATTGCCTCTGTTTTTTGCGCTCACAATTCCTGCCGTAACGGTAGATGTCAGATTAAACGGATTTCCCACGGCAAGCACCCACTCTCCTATTTTTAACTCATCGGAATTTCCAAATGTTAGATACGGGAAATCGTCACCATCAATTTTCAACAAAGCAATATCTGATTGTGGGTCGCTACCAACTACCTTAGCATCGAACTCTCTGTTGTCGTTTAGTGTAACAGAAACTTCCTGCGCTCCTTCGACAACGTGGTTATTTGTAATAATATAACCATCTTTGGAGATTATAACTCCTGAGCCGAAACCAACCTGTTCTCTCGGTTGACTAAAGCCATCACCGCCGAAACCGGGACCAAAAAAGAATTCGAATGGATTTATTGTTTGTTGTTGTCTAATAGATTTGGTTTTAACGTGTACAACTCCGTGTACAGACCTGTCTGCCGCCTCTGTAAAATCGGGATATCCTTGTGCAGTGGTGAGACTTGTTAGTGTAACGTTCTTATCTTGGTTGAACGCATCGGCATACTCTCCTGTTCCGGAACTAAGAACTCCTTTATTCTCCACACTTTTATTATTTATAATACTATATCCAAAAAGTGTTACAACCGAACTTAAAATAGCAACTGCAATAAGTGCTACAATATTTTTTTTGTTTGTCATATTCATATTTTTAATTAATTTGATATTACATTAACGCAAATATAAATACAAATAACATACTCAAACAGCCATTTTTGCAGGAGTTTTTTAACTTTTAACTATTTAGTCAGGTGATTAACCCCATTTAACCCGAGAGGTTTAAAATTCAATATTTTTTTAATGTCAGATTGTCACTAATCCAGATTTAATGCGGATTATTTATGATATTTATTCCTTCTGTTGGCGTATTTCTTAAATCTGATATTATTGATTGGTTGAAATAGTTCATAAAATATCATATCAACATGAAATGGTTTTATGCCGAAAATTTTTGAACTTTTATTCATTACTAACAATTTGACAATAAAGCTTACAAGAATAAGAACAGCACTAATAGACAAAAGCAAATAGCCTCTTAAAAAAACTCCGGCAAATATTACTAATAAGGAGAAAAGCAGGAAACTATATTTGGAAAAAGTTTCAAATCTAAAAATTAAATTGGCAGGACCTTTGTAAAATTGTTTTGTATACAAGTATTTAGACTTCAGCATACGCCAAGTATTAAATTTATCTACTGCATTGGTGATTGTCATGCTATCGTCAGATAACAAAACTTCTGTTTTTCTACCCTTCACTACTTTGTTGATAAAAAGGTCGTCCTCGCCACCGTCAATTTTCAAAATAGATGAAAATCCTTTGTTTTCGAAAAACACATCTTTTTTATATGCCAAATTACGACCAATTCCCATGAAAGGTTTGCCAATAATAGCCAACGACAAGTATTTCAGCGAATGAATCATATTATCGTATTGGATAAATTTTCTTGTCGCCACACTTTTCTTTATATCCAAAATGCAAGCACCAAGTACAATATCATTTCCCTTTACAAATTCTTTGGCAAACTCTGCCAACCATTTATTGGAAACAGGTTTACAATGTGCTTCCGTGAATAATAATATTTCGTTTCTTGCTGCCTTTATTCCGATAGTAAGCGCCAACTTTTTTTCATTTAAGTCCTCTGCTTCAGCAGGAACATAGGTATGATATAAGTTTGTGTATTTCTGATTAAGAGCTTTCAGTACCATATCTGTCTCATCCGTTGAGCCCATATTTACAATAATTACCTCAAAATTGGGATAATCCTGATCCAAAATAGAAGGCAGATGTTTTGAAAGATTTTCCGATTCGTTTTTCGATGCAATTATCACAGAGATAGGAGGATAGAAATCAATAGAATCACTACTATTTTCTCTTTTCTTACGATAAGAGAAAGGTTTGTTATAGACAATGGTATAATACAATACTTGTACTATAAAAAAGAAAATCGTAATATAAAGTATAATCCAAACAAGACTGTCTAAGTCAATTGATTGTAAATTAAAAGAATCTATTGTTATCATATCGAATCAGAAAAAAATGATTTGTTTAACGGACGACAATTGTAACTCGATGCCATCACTTCGCCATAAGCCCCGGCAGACCTGACAGCTATAATATCGCCTCGTTTAGCTTGATTTATCGGAAATTTCTCGGCAAAAATATCTGCCGATTCACAAATGGGTCCCACGATGTCGTAATATTCCAAATCGTTGTCGGATGTAAGGTTTTCTATATGATGAAATGCGTGATACAACGCAGGTCTTATCAGTTCTGACATACCGGCATCTAAAATCAGAAATGTTTTATCAATTCCTTTTTTCACGTAAGTAACACGACTTATCAACGAACCGCATGAAGCCACGACAGATCTTCCCAACTCAAAATGTAGTGATTGTCCTGATTTCAAAGTCAAATATCTATCAAACAGACGAAAATATGATTCGAAATCCGCCATAGGGCAATGATTGGGATGATGATAGTTGATACCCAACCCTCCTCCGACATTGATAATCGGTAAAAATATTCCGCGACTATAGAACCACGTCTCCACCTCTTTTACCTTAATGCACAAATCCTGAAAAACAGACAAATCGGTAATTTGAGAGCCGATATGAAAATGAATTCCTATCAGTTTGATATGGTTGCTTTTAGGCAATAATTCAAGTACTTGCGGCAAATCCACCATATTCAACCCGAATTTGTTTTCATTCAATCCGGTGGTTATATACTTGTGCGTACGACCATCAATATTTGGATTTATACGAATAGCCACAGATGCCGTTTTATTGCTCTTTGCTGCCAACTCTTCAATAACCTCTAATTCGGGAATTGATTCTACATTGAAACAAAAAATATCGTTGTTAAGACCGATTTGAATTTCTCTATCTGTCTTACCCACTCCTGCAAAAACAATTTTAGATGCATCAATACCACAAGATAATGCCTGCAGAACTTCATTACCGCTCACACAATCCGCACCAAAACCAAAAGATGAAATCTCTTTCAGCAATCTCTCATTGGCATTTGCTTTTATGGCATAATGCACGTGGTAATTCTTATTTTCAATCTCTTTTTGTATTGTTTCGAGAGTTTTGCGTAAAAGTGCTATATCGTAAAAATAGAAAGGAGTTTCAATCGCATTGAATTTTTCGATAGGGAAATTGCCTTTTATCATAACTGCTTTTTTCAAAATGCAAATTTAGGCTTTTTTATTCGATTATTGAGAGAGCTTTGGATAGTTTTTCTTCAATCGACAGCGTGGAATCAATCCAGCGTATGGTAAAACCTCTTCGTTCCATACCACGAAACCAGGTCATTTGTCTTTTTGCAAATTGATGTATGGCTATTTCCAATCCGTTATACATTTCATCGAAAGTCAACCTTCCAATCACATAAAGCGTAACAAATTTATACTCCAAACCGTAATATATAAGGTCATCGGGATGAACTCCGCTATTAATCAAACCTTTAACCTCATCAATCATACCCTCCTCATAAACACGTTTTTTAAGTCGAACACTTATTTTCTTTCTCCGTTCGTCTCTTTCTATTTCCAAGCCCAAAATAGTGCTTTCGACAGGCGGATAAGTAAGATTAGTCGATGCATTTTCAAACTGAAATTTAGCAATTTCAATTGCACGTATTACACGTTTTTTATTTTCAATATCTGTGGTATTGTGTAGTTTTTTATAACTTGAAAGTATTTGCGTAAGCTCTTCCAAACTTTTGGTCTCCAACTCTTCACGAAGTTCAGAATTTGCAGGTACGTCGGGCAAATTATATCCTTTCAAAACCGATTCTATATAAAGCCCCGTTCCACCACAAAGAACGGGAGTTTTTCCTCGCGAAATTATATCTTGATAAGCTGCATGAAAATCGTTATGATAATCAAAAAGAGTGTATTTATCGCCTGCAGCACATATATCTATAAGATGATAAGGTATCTGTTCTCCATTTATCACATAATCACCCAAATCTTTTCCGGTGCCAATATCCATGCCTCGATAAAGTTGTCTGGAGTCGGCACTTATAATCTCTCCGTTTACGGTTTTGGCGAGATGTGCCGCAAAGAGAGTTTTTCCGCTTGCAGTTGGTCCTAAAACAGTAATCAGTTTTGGTGTTTTTGTATTGAGTTGCATGAATTAGAAAAAGGTTTTACACTATTCATATTTCACGAAAAAAGAGAAATGAACACTTCCATATTTCCGCTCTTTTTCGAAATATGGTAAATCTGAAAAGTTGTATTTTTTAGAGTGTTCCATTATAAAAATGCCATTCGGAGCCAAAATATCACTTTCTAAAACCAAACAGGGAATGGATGCCACTTTCTCTAAATCGTATGGCGGATCGGCAAAAACAAGGTTGAATTTTTGAGTGCACGATTCAAGATATTTAAAAACATCAGCTTTTATCGGCAAAAGCTCCTCTACCGATAATACTTCCTTTGCTTTGCAAATAAATTGATAGTGATTTCTGTTTTGCTCAACGCAGATTACACTTCGGCAACCACGTGATATCATCTCCAGTCCGATACTACCGGTTCCGGCAAACAGGTCTAATGCTTTTGTCTCCTCCCAATCGATTATGTTATGCAAAATATTAAACAGGCTCTCTCTTGCAAAATCCGTTGTGGGTCTCGCTTTCAGGTTCACCGGAACAGGTATTCTTCGTGATTTGTATTTTCCGCCTATTATTCGCATAAAGAGATGAGTATATCGGTTGGAAGTTCTTTTTTTGCATCTTCCGAAATCTCTATTTTAGGATTTATCTCAACCGGATTAGTATTTTTGATAAGAGTTTGCAATATTTCTACTGTCTCCTTGTTGTTTCTCAAATCTCCCGACAAGAAAAGCTCGTCCGATTTTTGATTAAACTCTATTTTATCTATTACGTTGATAATATAATACTGAGCATTCTCTTTTTCATCATTTAGAAAAGTGTTTGCCGAAAGCAATTTATCTTTATGGAAACAGAGTACTGTAACAAACTCATCGTGAAAATCGACAAAACATCTTTTAGTGTCCTTTTCGGCTTGATATTTTGCAAAATATGGAATCAGATAACTTACAGAGTTTTCAAACTTGGGATTCCAAAGTGTTCTGACATAAAATGAATGCAAGTCATCATCCATATCATAAACAATGTGACAATCTTGATTTTCCATGCAATCGGACAACACCTTACCGGCTTCTCTGAAAATATTAAATTTAAATATCTCCTTTATTTTATTATCCTCAAAAAATGGATTTGGTACAATGGTGTAATCGGATGTAACATTTATCACATTTAGTTTATGAAATTGATGCGCGAAAAAATTGACCTCAAAAAAAGTTTTCTTAATATTTTCAAACACAGACAAGAGAGTACTATACTTAACATTCTGATAGTGAAATACGGTTTTATCTGTTATGGAATAGATATAAAAAGAAAATCCATTCGACGTTTGCCGAATGGATAACTTATATTTCTGTGCTTGAGCTAAATCTATATTTTCCGGTAAAAACATAGTTTTACATAATAATTATTCCCAGTTTCCGGCATTGTTATTCGCTGTTTGAAGCGAACCAACCATCATTCCCGGATATCTGTCGCCCGGACGGTCAAGAACTTCTTGAATTTTTTGATTTAACAATCTATTGTCTAAGTCTTTCAAATAAACATTGTAATGAGCCTTCGCTTCAAAAACTTCCACCGGATATCCGGATGCAGTAATAACCGAATCTTTAGCCATTTCAAAAACAGCACCATCACCGTAAGGAACAAAACCAATAGAATCTGCATTAAAATGACGATTCGGGAAAAGCACCTCAAGAGCCGATGCAAAGATAGAGTCTCTAACTAATTGTGGAGCATTTTTTGCTTCGTCCCACAATCCGGCTTTTTTCATCTCTGCAATATTACCGGTGCGAATTATTTTCATTGCACTCGCTTCGGTCATTCCGGCTTCTAGCTGAGCCTCAGTCAAATCACCTGATTTAACCATAGATGCTACTTTTCCATTTTTGATAAAATCAGCCAACTTCTCAAAATTTTCAGCATAGGTGCCGTTTTGAGAACGATAAGCCACCTGAGCCGTACGGATATCAACAAGGCGTTGAATTACAGCTTTGTCACGTTTTGCAACTTCTTTGTTAAATCGCTCCATTCCTTGGACACTTTCCCAGCAAAGGAAGCCTAATAAAAGAATTGCGGCTAATAAAAGCACTCTTATTACAACTTTCATGGACGTTGAATTTTTAATTTTTATTGTTTATGAATTATTATTTCTGATTTTAGAGTACAAATTTAGAAAAATAATGATAATTGTGCTACTTTTACACTAAAAATTGCTCATAAAAAATGGTAAACAGCTATTTTCTTAATAAAATTGAAGAAAAATTCTCATTTATCTTTACCGATGACCAAAAATTGGCACTCACAAAGATAGTAGATTTTATTTTCTCACAAAAAAATAATCAGATATTTATTTTAAAAGGTTATGCCGGAACCGGAAAATCATCTCTTATAGGTTCTTTGATAAAAACCATGACTCAATACAACCAACGTTCCATTTTATTGGCACCTACAGGACGTGCAGCAAAAGTTTTTTCATCTTATGCCGACAAAATGGCTTATACAATCCACAGAATGATATATCGTATGGACAGCTTTGGCGATGAAAATAACCGATTCTCTTTAGCTCCAAACAGACATAAGCAGACTCTTTTTGTGGTTGACGAGGCTTCAATGATTAGCAATTCATCGGCAGACTATTCCATATTCGGGTCAGGCAGACTTCTGGATGATTTGCTGGAATTTGTTTACTCAGGCGAAGGAAACAAATTGATTCTGATTGGCGATACGGCGCAATTACCACCGGTAAAACAAGAAAAAAGCCCTGCGTTACAGGCAGAAACCTTCAAATCTCACTTATATGACGTTGAAGAGGTTACACTTACCGATATTGTTCGTCAAGCCGAATCGTCGGGAATATTAAGCAATGCAACCAATCTGAGAATAAATTTGCGTTATGGCAATACAACAGTGTATCCAAAACTTGAATTAGACTCTTTTAAAGATGTAAAACGTATTTCCGGAATAGATTTCGTGGAAGAGATATCCAATGCATATTCTCGTTACGGGATGGAAGATACAATTGTGATTTCTCGTTCAAACAAAAGAGTGAATGCCTACAACAATGGCATCAGAAACAGAGTTCTTTATAGAGAAGAGGAGCTATCATCGGGCGATTTACTGATGATTACCAGAAACAACTACTTCTGGATAACCAATTTCGAGAAAATTGATTTTTTGGCTAACGGCGAATTTGTTCAAGTTCTAAGAATTCGAAAACAAGAAGAGTTGTATGGATTTCGATTCTGCACCGTACTACTCAAACACTTGGATTACGATATAGAGTTTGAAGCGATTATCAATTTAGACAGCTTGCACACGGAAGCGCCTTCGCTGACTCGCGAACAATACGACAAACTTTTTACTGCTGTTATGGAAGATTACATCGACATTGCACAAAAGAGAATGAGGTACAAAAAGATAAAAGAGAACCCATACTTCAACGCTTTATCGGTAAAGTACGGTTATGCCGTTACCTGTCATAAAGCACAGGGAGGAGAGTGGAAAAATGTATTTTTAGATATTGGTTATATAGACGAGTCATACTTGGGCGACAACTTTTACCGATGGCTATACACATCAATGACAAGAAGTTCAGAAATGTTATATCTTGTGAATTTACCCGATGATTTTGTTGCACTTTCCAAATAATTACTACTTTTGTAGATTAAATTGAAAAATGCTTCAATGCCAAACAGACACAAATATGTGTTTTTTAATGCACTTTGGTATGGAAACTAAAAAAGGAAATATAGAGTTATTACTCTCAAACTTGAAGGAACTGGAAAACAGTATTTCCGGGATAAAAGAAACCGACTATTTCTCTTTCACCTTCTTTCGTCAATCGTTCAAGCAAATGCAAGAAATGATGCACCTACTGCACGAACTGGAGTTTTTGCACGTTGAAGATATGAAGAAACAGATGGAAAAATTGGTTTTATTGCTATCTGAAAATGAGAATCAAACCGATTTACATACAGATACAACTGTTGAAGTTAAAGTTGAGGCTGAAGAAGCAAAAGAAGAAGGGATCGAAAAAGAGTTGCAAGAAATATTTTCTACCGAGCCTTACAGAAACATATACGCTCAAGGCATTTCGTTACCCGACTATGTAAATCCGCGTTCTACAGAACTTGCAGAGAGAGATAATGCATTCATTGAAACAGAAAAAAAGCCGACAACATCTTTCAACAATACAGTAAGTTACGAAACTATTGGTTCTCAACCCATAAAAGGATTGAGTTTAAATGACCGTTTTCTTTTTCAACGCGAGCTTTTTTATAACAATAGGGACAAAATGAACGAAATGATGCAGAAACTAAAGGAATTTGAATACTTTACGGACGCAGAGCAATATTTGAAAGATACTACCTCGTGGGATTTCGAAAATGAAGTTGTAGATAGTTTCATAAAAGTTATAAAAGCGGATTTTGATAAACATACAACATAATATGTCTAATTATGGGAAAGTTGTATGTTGTGCCCACACCAATAGGAAATCTGGAGGATATTACGTTAAGAGCGATTAACGTATTGAAACAATGTGATGTAATTCTCGCGGAAGATACCCGAACAAGCAGTTTCATGCTCAAACATTACGGCATTGAGACAAGAATGCAGTCTTATCATAAATTCAATGAACACAATACAGTTGACACTCTTGTACAACGCTTAAAAGGCGGAGAAACCATTGCTTTGATTTCGGATGCAGGAACACCGTCTATTTCAGACCCGGGATTCTTACTTGTGAGAGCTTGTGTACAAGCAAGTATCGATGTTGAGTGTTTGCCTGGCGCCACAGCGTTTGTACCGGCATTGGTAATGTCGGGATTACCGGCAGACAGATTTTGTTTCGAGGGTTTTTTGCCACATAAAAAAGGAAGATTGAGCAGATTGAAAGAACTTTCGGAAGAGAGTCGCACTATGATACTTTATGAATCGCCTTACAGAGTTGTAAAAACTCTAACTCAATTGGGCGAATTTTTAGGAGAAGACAGAGATGCTTCTGTTTCACGCGAAATATCAAAAATATATGCTGAAACAGTAAATGGAACAATAAAAGATTTAATTTCACATTTTGAAAAGAAAGAGCCTAAAGGCGAGTTTGTAATTGTGGTTGCAGGCAAAAAAGAGTAATACAAAGAACTTTTTCGCCAACAAAACCACCGTTTATATAAAATAACAATTTAAAATATACTATTTTTGTATTACCGTTTTTTTAAAAACATCAAAATTATATCGATTATGAAAAAGATTTTAATTCTATTTTTAGGCGTGGGGGTACTTTTTTCCTGCGTAAATGAAAAAAAGATTCGCGAGTCGGAAGAGTACAAAAGATTGCAAGCCGAACGTGATTCTCTATTGAATGTACAAGGAGCCATGAGCGACGAAGCAATGGAAATGATGGCAGTTATCAGCGAAGTAGAACAAAATTTCGACAAAATACGTGAAGCTGAAAAATACATCTCCACTCAATCGGCACAAGGAGGCGAAATGAGCAAAAGCACAAAAGAACGAGTAAGTGATAATTTCAGAATGATTCAAGAAATTTTGCAGAAAAATAAAGCTCAACTGGCTGAACTCAACAAAAAATATGCGGGAAGCAATAAGCAAATAGCATCGCTTCAAAGTACTATTGAAAGACTTAACAGAGAGATGCAAGAAAGCTCCGAACGCATCGTTCTACTACAAGAAGAACTTTCAAAACGCGACCTGAAAATTGCAAAACTTTCGTCAGATATCACTGACCTTGCTCAAGTGGCAGAAGACCAATCTACAACTATCAAAGAGCAAGACCGTTCGCTTCATACCGCTTATTATGTGTTTGGAACAATGACTGAATTGAAAGAACAGAAAATACTTTCAGGCGGATTTTTGAAATCTACAAAAGTTCTGAAAGAGACTTTCAACAAAGATTATTTCTTACAAATTGATATTCGTAAAACAACACAAATTCCGTTGTTTGCAAAAAAAGCAAAACTTTGGTCAACACATCCGGACGGAACTTACGAGTTTGTAAAAGACAACGATAAAAACTTGACTTTCCAAATCACGGATACACAACGCTTTTGGAGCTTAACAAAACATCTGATTATAGAAGTACAATAATTGTTATTTTTATTAGTAAAACAATCTCTCAGAAAATACATTTTCGAAAGAATTTGCATATTTTGAGAGTTTGTTTTTTTATTTATGGCATACAGAAATATTTTTATTGACTTAGACGATACGCTTTGGGATATTCATCAAAATGCGAGAGAGTGTCTGTTGGAAATTTATACAGGCTATCGGTACGACCGATATTACCCTACATTTGACGATTATTACAACGTTTACATGCCTTCAAACAACAATTTGTGGTCTTTGTATCGCCAAGGTGCAATAAAAAAAGAGGAACTCATAGTGGAGCGATTTCTGCATCCATTGCGTAAATTCGGTATAAACAGCCCCGAATACGCAAAATCAGTGAGCGATGATTTTTTAGAGAGAACCACAACCAAAACAAAACTTATCGACGGCACAATTGACCTTCTCGAATACCTGAAACTCAAATATCGGATGTACATCCTATCTAACGGATTTACGGAAGTACAATACAAAAAAATCGAGAACTCAGGATTAAAACCTTATTTTGAAAAGATAATCTTGTCGGAAGATGCAAAAATAAACAAGCCCCACCCCGACATATTTACTTATGCATTAATAAATACCAACTCACGACGCAACCAAACCATAATGATTGGCGACAGTTGGGACGCGGACATCGTTGGAGCGTACAACAGCCATATCGACCAAATATGGTTTAATCCGAAAGGAGAAAAGCACAAGGAGTTTGAACCAACCTATACAGTTGCAAAATTGAATGAGATAAAAGAGATTTTGTAGATTTTTTTTATAAAGATAGTGGTTGGAGATTGGTGCATAGGTGCAAGAGCTGTTTTTTAGTGAAATATTTGTTATGAAACAGTCTCTAATAAAAATCATATAGCAAAAAAACTATAACAGCTATTTTTTACATCGTGTGCTCAATTAGAATCTTTGTCCCTATACTAATAAGTATAATACCGCCGACAAGAGTCATATCGAAACGAATTTTCTTTCCAAAATAAGTACCGATATACATTCCAACTAATGTAAAAAGCAAGCATACAAAAGCAACAATCAAAACTGCCGAAATAATAGTTTGCGGATAAGGGACAAAAATCAATCCTGTAGCCAAAGCATCAATACTTGTGGCTATAGCCATCAATACTACTATTTTCCAGCTTATTAAGTCAGAATTCTCAATAGACTCAGAACAAGGACACTCATCATTATTAGGACGTAAACTTTCATAAATCATTTTCAGACCTATCACTCCAAGAATTATAAAGGCAAACCAATGGTCGAAATTCTTTATCCAATGTGCAAAACTCATGCCCAAGCCATAGCCGATAAGCGGCATTGCTCCTTGAAAAAGACCAAAAACAACAGCAATTTTAAGTGCTCGAGACACGACAAATTTTGTGCGACACACACTCTGACTAATACACACGGCAAACGAATCCATAGCTAAACCAATAGCTATAAAGATGATGGAATAGATCCCCATAAAAATAATAATGCGTTAAAACGCACAAAGATACCACTTTTTCGGCAGAAAAAGAGATTGTTTTATCTTTCGTTTTTTGCTTAGAGTTATTCGATGTTGCTCAATCTATTAATAAGTTCGTTGCCAAGATTTGTTTTTTCTTCAATATGCTTGATTGTTGCCACAACAAACGGATTCTCATCGAATGCACCTCGAACATACTCAAAATCCATATTTTGATCTTTAATATTTCCATCGGCACCGAACCCGGTTTTAAATGAAAGAGAGAACTCTTTTTGGGCATCTTCATAAATCATTTTATCGAGTCCGACAACAGATGCCATCCATTTATTAACAATTCCGATAATATCCTCAACCGTAATTGTCTCCAATTCCAAATTGTAGAAAGATTTTATTTTATCCCATGCCCATGTCCATTCTATTGTATAATATTGTTTATGCAGGCTTTCAAAAATGCTGTTTATATCCTCCAATTTGGTAATTTTTCCATTTTCGACATCATTCAACAGATTATCAATTTCAGTTTTAGGCGTAATCAATCCCGACAAATCGACCCATTCGCCCAATCCAACTTCTGTTTTAGGATCTAATTGTTTTCTAACCTCTTCGATTGTTTTAAAGTTGGTTATCTCTAACCGTTTTATTATAGAGTTTCCCAAAAATTTATGAATCACTATTTCATACAAATCCAACCCTCTTTTAAGAGATTTGTTTGTAATAATACAACTTTGATAAGTATAAATTTCGGAAGTCTCGCCTGCCGTTAATTGCAGATTTTTAAGTATCTCGATGCCGGCAAACACTTTCTGAATAGTGTATGGACTTAACAAATTGAAATTGATATAATCCATTTTTTGTGGATCTTTCCTATTGTCCCGTTTGGGCCATTTCTGGGCATCTCTCACTGTACCAACACTGCGTAAATTTACTGCCGGAGCAATGTAGGTAGCATTATCTTTTTCAATAAGATACGAATATGGTAAGTTGGAAGTATCGGCATGTTGAAAATGTCGTCCCATAATAAGTGAGAAAGGTCCTACTTTGGCGGGCCACAATACATAAGAGTTACTCGTCGTTTTTGCTCCTCTTTCTATTATGCCTTGATGTATCGGTCCGAGCTTAAACATGTGGTTGCTTTGGTTTGAAGACGATCCGGCATTCATAAAAGAAAACATTCCGGCTATAAGCAAGGTAGATTTGTGATGTGTTACGGTATATGGTCCGGCAAAAAGAGCACACGCCTCTCCGTTTTCTCCTTGGCAATTACTAAAGAATAGCGAATCAGATGCAGAATAGCCGTGGTCTAAATGACACGCTTGTCCTATAAAACACCTGGTAATTATACTTCCTCCATCAACTCGAGAACCTGATGATACGATAAAATCTTGGGCTATTACATTTCGTCCTATATATACCGGGTCATATTCATTACTATTGATACTGCCATTTTTCAATTTCATGGCACCTGTAATTTTGCAATGAGAGCCAATGCGCATATTTTTGATATACCCTACATTCACAATCTTACAATCACTCCCTATATATCCCATATCGGATGATTGAATTTCGCAATAGGAATCTATTATGCTCCTCATACGTTCTATCAGCTTGGGTCTGTGCCTGTAGAGGGAATAAATATATGCAAAATGTGCAGAAAGATTATCGGTCATGTGCACCTCTCTACCTCCCGTTTCATTAAGGACACTCACTTCCACTCCATTGCCGAAAGAGGTTCTTCCATCAACCAAAATTACATCTATATTTTGGATAAAACAGTTGTCGCCAATAACATAGTTTGCAATATAGTTTTGCACATTCTCTATTACAACATTGTCGCCAATAACGCAGTTGTGAATTACTGCCTTATCTATACCGGAATGTTTTTTTAATCCTCCGGCAAGGATAAACTCTTTTTCGAATAGCCCTAACTCTATTTTACCTGAAAAACGGCTGTTTTTTACATATTGAGGGTCAAAACCCTCTTTTACCAATACTAAGTCCCAATTATCGGAATCACATCCATTCTTTTCGAGTTGAGATATTTCGTACTGTGTTAGATTCCTTTTATTTGACATTTTCTTTATTATAAATTGAAATTACGTATTTCTATATATTTCGGATTAATTACCGGTAGCTTTAATTAGACCTAATCTGTAAGCAGCCAACAGTTTCTTTAAGTCTTCGACTTGCGATTTCAGCATCTCTCCATTGTCGGTATCTTTCACCAACATTCTGTGCGATGTATTCTCCCGCACAACCGTAACTGAATGAATGTCTTCTCCTTTTTCCACCGCGTCTTTTGCCGAAACAAACGGTTCGTGTTGTACCAATTGTATTCCGTGAGAATTGTAAATAAGTGTGTATCCCGCGATTCCTGTAGATGATTGATATGCTCGTGAAAATCCTCCGTCAATAATAAGCAATTTACCTTCGGCACGCATCGGATGCTCGCCTTTAATCGCTTTCACCGGAACGTGACCGTTAATAATATGTGAATCTACATCATCTAATCCAAACTCTTTCAATATCATTTCACAAGTGTCTCTGTTGTCTTGAAAAACAAAATAATATCCTTTTTCTTCGTGATGTGTTTTTTTATCGGCTATAAAATATCTTTCGAAAGTGGTCATCGCATCTTTATCGAATAACGGTGAATCTTTTCCACACCACAGATACCACATATAATCTTCGGCAAACGATTTTAGTGCGGCATCTTTATGTTCAAAATAAGCAGCCCGTATCAATCTGTCAATCTTATCCATCAGCATTTTTCCGGAATACTCTTTGCCTTGTATCATCACTTTTTTGAAATTTCCTTTCTCATCCAAAGGAATTGAAGCGTGATAAAGCAAATTTTTATTAACTTTCAGGTACAAACTTCCTTTAGCATAGAGACATTCTAAGTGCTTTCTTAATTTCTCACTTTGTAGGAATGAATGTTGCAGTTTATCCATCAACTCTGCCTCTTCGGATGTCAATTTATAAGGATTTTTCGGGTCGATGGTTGGGAAATCGGTATCCAACATTGGATACTCTGAACCGTCGTACAGTGTTACGATTTTTTTCTCGAAATCAATTCTATGCAATAAATTTCGATTTTCCATTTCAAACTCGGGACGACGTTTAATTATCTCATATTCCAATTTGAATTGAATAATTGACATTGCCTTATGCATTTGACTCAACATTTCGAGCGATTTGTCGTCGTAAGTTTTATCATTTAGACATGTTTTGGGTTTAAATATTTTACATGACGACTGCCCATAAACATCCATGGCGAAACGAGCCAACGGCAACAGATTAATACCATATCCATCTTCCAAAGTTGTAAGATTGGCATAACGCAATGCAATACGAACGGTATTTGCTATTGACGCTTTATTTCCGATAGCTGCACCCATCCACAAAATATCATGATTACCCCACTGAAAATCAAAATTGTGATAATGGATAAGAGTATCCATAATAATGTGGGCGCCGTCACCACGGTCATAAACATCTCCAACAACATGCAACCGGTCTATTACAAGTCGCTGTATAGATTCGCATATTGCCTCGATAAATGCATCTGCTCGTCCTGTAGTAATGATGCTATCAATAATTACGCTTATATACGCCGATTTATGAGGATTAATACTGGACTCGTGCAACAGTTCTTGAATGATATACTCAAATTTAGTCGGCAGAGCTTTACGTACTTTAGAACGTGTATATTTGAGAGTTACGGTCTGCAAAACGCGAACTAACTGATTAAGTGTAACAACGTACCATTCCTGTATATCTGTTTCCGACTGTTTGATTAATTGCAGTTTCTCTTTCGGATAATAAATAAGTGTACAAAGCTCTCTCTTTTCGCTTTCACGCAAAGTTTTTCCGAATATCTCTTCAACTTTTCGCTTAATGGCACCCGAAGCATTTTTCAAAACATGCTGAAAAGCTTCGGCTTCGCCATGAATATCCGCCAGAAAGTGCTCAGTGCCTTTAGGTAGATGCAGAATAGCTTCCAGATTAATAATCTCGGTACTCGCGTCTGCTATACTTGGAAAACTCTTTGCCAATAGCTCCAGATACTTTATTTCTTTATGTAATTGTTGATGGGTTATTGATTTTGTTGACATTATTATAAGTTTTTTTTGATTTACTACTTATTACAATAATCAAACTTGTTTAAAACAAGCCAAACAGAAGTCTATTTACACTAAATACAATTCACTACATTATATTATTTTGCCTCTTTTAAAGCTTGGAATATCAATCTTTCTAACTCTTCTGCCAATTCAGGATTATCTCTAACGGTCTGTTTCGCACCTTCTCGTCCTTGTGCCAATTTTGTATCGTTGTAACTGTACCACGAACCGCTTTTTTTAATAATCCCTAATTCGGCACCTAAGTCTATAATTTCTCCGACTTTTGAAATTCCTTCTCCGTACATAATATCAAATTCCGCTTTGCGGAAAGGTGGTGCCACTTTGTTTTTCACCACTTTCACACGTGTCTGATTTCCGGTGGTTTCGTCACCCTCTTTAAGTGCTCCAATACGACGAATATCCAATCGTACCGAGGAGTAGAATTTCAGAGCATTGCCACCGGTTGTAGTTTCAGGATTACCGAACATTATACCGATTTTCTCACGCAATTGGTTGATAAATATACACGTAGTATTTGTTTTACTTATAGCGGACGTAAGTTTACGAAGAGCTTGCGACATCAATCTGGCTTGCAAACCCACGTTTGAATCGCCCATATCGCCTTCAATCTCTTTCTTGGGAGTAAGTGCCGCCACCGAGTCCACAACTATAATATCTACTGCCGATGAACGAATAAGCTGCTCGGCAATTTCTAACGCCTCTTCGCCGCTACCAGGCTGCGAAATAAGCAGATTATCAGTATCTACACCCAACTTTTCGGCATAAAAACGGTCGAAAGCATGTTCCGCATCGATAAATGCAGCAACTCCGCCTGCTTTTTGAGCTTCGGCAATGGCATGAATGGCAAGAGTTGTTTTACCCGATGACTCCGGACCGTAAATTTCAATTATACGTCCGCGTGGATAACCTCCAACGCCCAAAGCCACATTCAACCCGATAGAACCGGAAGAGATTACGGCAACTTCCTCTATTTTTTCATCTCCCATCTTCATAATGGAGCCTTTGCCGTAGGTCTTCTCTATTTTTTCCATCGCGGCGCGAAGAGCTTTTAATTTTTCCGAATTTATATTTTTTTCTTCTGACATAGTTATGATGTTTATTTGATTATGAAGTTTATTTGTGATAGATAAATGTTATTGCATAACGATAAACCTGTGGTGATAATACACTTACGTCGTTCGTGATAATTTATTGTACAAAGTTCATTCCGCGATACGCTATTCCAATTCGAGTATCTGTGTCGCGTGATTTTTTGTATTCACTTTACGTCCTTCCAATATGTGACGAATAATGCCGTCTTCATCTATAAGGAAGGTGGTGCGTACTGTTCCCATATATGTTTTACCATAATTTTTCTTCTCTTGCCATACTCCAAACTCTTCAACAAGTTTTTTATCGGTATCGGCAATAAGCGGGAAAGGCAGTGAATATTTTTCAATAAATTTTTGATGCGACGCTTCACTGTCTATGCTAATACCTACAATTTCGTATCCGGCTTTCTTTAAGTCGGCATAACCGTCGCGCAAACTGCAGGCTTGTGCCGTACAGCCGGGTGTATTATCTTTCGGATAGAAGTACAATGCAAGTTTTCTACCGGCTAAGTTACTATCTTTTATTTCGTTTCCGTTTTGGTCGGTTCCCAGTACTTCAGGGATTTTATCGCCTATTCTTAGTGCCATATTTACGTGTGTTTATTTTTTCCTCTCAAAGATATAAAAAATATAAGAAGAAAGAAAAAGTATCACATCAATTTATACACTCCGCCCGGTAGTGCCTGCACCACATTTTTCATTTCCAACTCCAAGAGAGTAAAAAACAGTTCGGAAACCGGAGTATCCAACTCAATTGCAAGGGTATTTACCTGCATAGAATCAACACTGTTTAGAGCATTGAATATTTTTTCCTCATCTTCTGTCAGATTTAAGAAAAGTTCTCGCTGCTTGGGTTGTGGCTGCTTTTTGTCGGAGTTCCAACCAAGATGTTTCAATAAATCGTCGGTATCTTGCAATAGAACTGCTCTGTTATCCGAAATCAATCGATTGCATCCTGAAGAGGTATTATCTGAGACTCTTCCCGGTATTGCAAACACTTCACGAAAATATGAGTTGGCAATATCTGCCGTAATCAACGAACCTCCTTTTTCAGCCGACTCAACCACCACGACAGCATCCGCCATGCCGGCGACAATACGATTGCGACGGACAAAATTATGTCGGTCAGGATTAGTTTTGCTCGGGAACTCGGTAAGCAAAGCTCCATTTTCTAACATTTCAACAGCCGTATGACGATGAACATGCGGATAAATTCGGTCTAATCCATGTCCTAAAACTGCAACGGTTGACATATTATTTTGCAATGCAGCCCTATGTGCACAAATATCTATGCCGTAGGCAAGACCGCTGACAATAAGCATATCGGGAATTTTATCGGACAATTCACGGATAAGCTTTTGACACATCTCTTGTCCGTATTTCGTTGAATTTCGTGTACCGACAATACTGATTATTTTTTGACGATTAAAATCTATATTGCCTTTGGCATAAAGAAGTATAGGTGCATCAATGCAGTTGGTTAGTCGTTGAGGATAATCTTCGTCGGTGTAAAATATAGGTTGAATGTTATTTTTGATAATAAAGTCCAACTCCTTTTCGGCACGAATCATCACGTCCGGATGACGAATTTCGGCAATCAGCCTCTTTGAAATTCTTGGAATTTGTTCTAATTTTCGAGTGCTTTCCGTAAAAACCACCTCTACATCACCCACAGTCTGCACAAGATTTCGAGCATGCATAACACCCACTCCGTTTATTTGCGTGAGGGCTATTCGGTAAAGGGTTTTATCGGTAATCATTGGTGTTGCGGTTTACATATTGCGAAATCCCAAATCCTAAATCGAAGATCATAAATAAAAAAATCTTGCGTCTTGCGTCTTAATTCTTGTGTCTAAATATATTCGGCAAACGCCTTATCAAATATCTCGGGCTTAGACAACTTTCCGTTTACCAAGGTTACAACTTCAATCTTAGCTTTTGCGCATAGAGCGTTATCCGACACACGATAAATCTCCTGATGAAAAATATATTTCACGCTTTGTCGTTCGAGTTGTTTTATGGTACAAACAAACTCATCCATACCGATAAGCGGAATTTTGTATCGAATATCTACTCGTGCCACTACGGCATCGATACCTTGAAGGTGAAGTTGGTAAAAATTAAGTTCCTTACTTTCGAGAAATTCGTGACGTGCCACTTCAAAATAGTGTTGATAATTAGCGTTATTCACGTGACCTTGCGCATCGCACTCGTAATCACGCACCTTCATCGTGTACGAAAAAATATTTTTCATTTCAATCATTTTTATAGCTGACCTTTATTTCTGATAAAAATCATCATATCGGGCGACTTTTAATTACCTCGTATTTCTTCTTCAATTTAAGAAATGGTTTCTCTATAAATTTATAAGATAATACAGATACAAAAATAGTAATTCCTAATGCAAATAAGAAAGAAACAAGTCCATTATTTGAAGCAAAGATGGTTTTACCAAGCAAATATGCAGATAGTTCAATCCCTAATAAATGGTATAAATAGAGTCCATAAGACCTTTTTCCGAGATAAACTAATGGTTTCTTTGAGAAAATCTTTTTCAAAAAATCGCTATTCATTACTCCAAATAAAAACAGAGTAGTAGAAAGCCCCATAAGCAAAAAATATATTGCAATATATTCATAATTATAAAAAACAGGAGGGAGCAATGTAAACACAAAAAAGGCTCCTACTCCCATTAGGCTAATGAAAAAAGGTTTAAAATATTTAAGTAAAAAATCATATCCACCAAAACCAATGATAATACCTCCCAAAATAGACTCGAATCGGGTAAAAGGCAACATCCAAGGAGTTAAAACACCTCCCACAAACAAAACGATAAGAGCCCTTAATATACTTAAAACAATTACAACAGATAACAAAACTACTATTTTTCTTTTTTTTGTCATCTTCAATAGTGTTAGTATAATAATTGGAACAAAAACATAAAACTGCTCTTCAAAAGAGATTGTCCATAAATGCGACAGAGCAGATAAAGAATTTCCACCATAAATTGCGTTCATGAAATTATCTGTAAATGTCACTAATCCCACTATTCGCAATATTTCTAAGTTCGAAAATGAGTAATTTGTAATGCAAAGAAAAATGACTATCAAAGTCACGAATAAAATATAAACAGGAAATATTCTGAAAATACGACGTAGATAGAATTTTCTGAAACTGATTTTATTGTTTCTTTTATACTCCTCAACAAGCAATCGGGAAAATAGAAAAGCGGAAAGTACAAAAAACAGATCTACTCCAAACCACCCATACACCTTCAAAAATACAAGAGAAGGTATTGTTTTAAAAAAAGGATGATGATGTACGAAAACCAAAATAAAAGCCAAGAATCTAAGTCCGTCAAGTTCTGGAAAATAAAATCGCGTTGTTTCTTCTGTTTTCATCGCACAACAGTCACTAATTTAATAAACCGGAATAGACTTTTTTATCATTTATAATTCTCAACCCTTCCTTAAAAATATCACTCTCCTGATTTATAATCGTAAAATAAGCCGATGAGTCATACAAATCTCTTGCCATCAAAGCTTTTATCTGGGTAAGTATCCATTTCTTTGCTTTTTCAAACTCCTCATTGTTCCATTCAATAGAGTCGTTTTTTGCCATCTCTTTCATTTCGTCAATCATAATGTCATCAATTTCGTAACCTTTATTAAATTGTTCGACTGACGGATACTCTCCCAAAAGATTATTTCTGTTGTTATCCACCTTAATCAAACTCAACTTACTGATTATCCCTTTAGCTATCAGATTTCTATGTAACTCGGTTACGGTAGTTGTGTCAATAGGTACAAAGTAATCCGGCATAATGCCGCCACCACCGTAAACAGTACGTTTTTTGATTAAAGTAGTGTATTTCAAAGAATCGGGAAATTGTATGCTGTCGGCATGCAGATACTCTCCATGTGCCATACGATTGTACAAATCGCGATTGTAATCTTCTCGGTTACCACTCTCGTACGGTTTTTGAATGCTTCTTCCTGTAGGTGTGAAATATTTCGCCACCGTCAATCTAATCATAGTACCATCGGGCAACGGTATCTGACGTTGCACCAATCCTTTACCAAATGTGCGTCGTCCAACAATGACTGCTCTGTCCCAATCTTGTAATGCTCCTGCAACAATTTCACTCGCTGAAGCCGATGTTTCATCAACCAATACGACCAAATTTTCTTCTAAAAATTTGCCATTTGCGGTTGCATTCATTGTTAGTTTAGGTTGATTTTTTCCTTCGGTATATACTATCAATTTGTCCTTTTCAAGAAACTCGTTAGCGATTTCTGAAGCAACCTGCAAAACTCCTCCCGAATTTCCCGTCAAGTCGAAAATCAAATTTTTCATACCCTGCGATTTGAGTTTTTTCATTGCCTCCATAAACTCATCGTAAGAACTTGCTGCAAATCTGCTTAATCGAATATAACCAGTATCACCGTCAACCATATAGGCGGCATCTAAACTGTAGATAGGTATTTTATCGCGAACAATACGAAACTCCAACAAATCCTTCACGCCTCGACGCATAACTTTCACATTGACTGACGTTCCTTTTGAGCCTCGAAGTTTTTTGGTTATCTCTTCATTTTTCAATTTCACTCCGGCAACAAGTGTATCGTTTACGAAAATAAAGCGGTCGCCTGGCATAATTCCGACTTTTTGCGAAGGTCCGCCTGATATAACCTCCATTACATATAGCGTATCGGTAGCCATATTGAATGAGATGCCGATTCCCTCGAAGTTGCCTTGCAACGGTTCGTTAAGTATTTTTACTTCGTCTTTATCGAGATATTGCGAATGTGGGTCGAGTTGCAATAGCATTGCCCTAATAGCTGTTTCGGTAAGTTTTTCCGAATCAACATCTTCAACATATAAATTATTTATCAGTTGAAGTGTTCTGTCTAATTTCACACCTCCAAAACTTGGTCTGAACTGAGCCATTGCAACAGACATACTCAGTGTGAATATCAATAAAAAAGTGAGTGTTTTTTTCATATATAATCTGATAATTTGTAATTAAAAGTAGTAATAAAGCGGTTATTTACAAACTCATATCTTTAGGTATAAACATTTGCACATCATGCCCATATTTCAGCAATTCTCTTACCAATGTTGAGCTAATATGCGTGTATTCCGGCTCCGTAAACAAAACAAATGTTTCGATACCCGAAATTGTACGATTCATATCCGCAATAGTTTTCTCGTATTCGAAATCATTAACCGAACGAATTCCTCTCAATATGTATCGAGCATTTATCTGCTCGGCAAATTCTATGGTCAGCGAATCATAACTTTCTACCCGAATACGAGGTTCATTTTTATACAATTCTCTTATCATATCAATACGTTTTTCCAAAGAAAAAAACGGCTTTTTTGCCTCATTTACTCCTATCGCGATGACTATTTCGTCCACCAATTCCAAAGCACGCCTAACTAAAGAGTCATGACCTATGGTAAAAGGGTCGAAAGTTCCCGGGAAAAGGGCAATACGATTGTGCGAGGGGGCGACTACGCGAGAAGGCGACTGCGAGAGAGCTGTTTTCTGAGAATTCATAGATTTTATAGTGTCCATTTTTCGGATTTCTTTATCATATTTACAATCATTACAATAATGTGGTTATAATGCTCATTGAGTTGCTGAAATATCTCTTTCTCAATATATCCGCAAGCAAGAGCATATTCTAACCAAACCTGAGTTTCAGCAGTTTCTCCTTCTGCGTCGCTCAATTTAGCGATAAAAGCCTTTTCGTATCTACGTTTTCGCCAAGCCTCTGCTAAATTTCCCGAAATCGGGCGAGATGAACGTCTTATTTGGTCTGTCAGCGAATAGATTTCTTCTTTTGGAAATGACTTATTAATGTTAAACACCTCCATTCCCATTTCAAAAGATGCTTTATAGATATCCAAATCTGTGTGCGATAAAACTCTATCCATTGCATTGTTATTTCGGGGTTATCTCTTTTTCTCCCACTCGCCAAGCCTACAAGTCGCCTTTTCGCTCTATTTACGCGACATCTTCATCTACTACAAGATTATCTATAATAAAGTTCTGTCTTTCGGGTGTATTTTTACCCATATAAAATTCGAGTAACTCTTTAAGCAAATCCTCTTTACGCATGGTTACTCTATCCAATCTCATATCCTTACCGATGAAATGCTTAAACTCGTCGGGGGAAATTTCGCCCAAACCTTTAAATCGCGTTATCTCGGGACTTGGCACCAACTCTTCTATAGCCGACAAACGGTCTTCCTCGGTGTAGCAGTAGAGCGTTTTTTTCTTGTTACGCACACGAAAAAGCGGTGTTTGCAAAATATAGACGTGTCCTTTCTTTACTAAATCGGGAAAGAATTGCAAGAAAAAGGTAAGCAACAGCAAGCGAATGTGCATACCGTCGGTATCGGCATCGGTAGCGATGATAACTTTATTGTAACGCAAATCATCCATATCATCTTCAATATTCAGAGCTGCTTGCAATAGATTGAACTCTTCGTTTTCGTAAACGATTTTCTTTGTCAATCCGAAACAGTTCAAAGGTTTTCCTCGTAAGCTGAAAACGGCTTGAAGATTAGGGTCTCTACTTTTAGTTATTGAGCCGCTTGCCGAATCGCCTTCGGTAATGAAAATACAGGTTTCATCTCGTTGATCGCCTTTTGCATCGTTGTAGTGAATACGACAATCACGCAATTTGCGGTTGTGCAGACTCGATTTTTTAGCTCTCTCACGTGCTATTTTTGTTATTCCCGAAATTGCTTTTCTCTCTTTTTCCGATTCAAGAATTTTTTTCTGCAATATATCTGCCGTTTCCAAATGTTTGTGCAGATAGTTGTCTAACTCTTTTTTCAGAAAATCTCCGATAAATTTATTTACCGAAATTCCATTCGGCTCTATGTCGCGCGAGCCGAGTTTGGTTTTTGTTTGCGATTCAAAAACAGGCTCTTTCACCCTGATGCTCACGGCTGCCACAATACCACTACGGATATCGGAAAACTCGTAATTCTTTGCAAAAAATTCTCTTATTACACGAGCCGTGGCTTCACGAAAAGCCGAAAGGTGCGTTCCGCCTTGGGTTGTATGTTGTCCGTTAACAAAAGAGTAATACTCTTCGCCATATTGGTTTGAGTGAGTTATGGCAACCTCAATATCTTCGCCTTTGAGATGAATTATAGGATATAGATTTTCGGAAGTCAGATTATCATTGAGCAAATCCTCTAACCCGTTTTTGGAATAATAGGTTTTGTCGTTGAATTTTATAGTCAGTCCGGTATTAAGAAAAACATAGTTTTTAAGAAGGGGCTCTATATGTTCATCTCTGAAACTATAATCTACAAATATATCTTTATCCGGTGTAAATTCAACTAACGTTCCGTCATTTTGTGAAGATTTCTGCACCGGATTATCCTCCAATACGATACCTCTCTCGTAGGAAACACTTTTTGATTCTCCGTTACGAAAACTTTGAATGAAAAATGATGAAGATAGAGCATTTACTGCTTTGATGCCGACTCCATTAAGTCCAACCGATTTTTCAAAATTACTACCCTCGAATTTTCCTCCGGTATTCATTTTTGAAGATACATCGCGTACACTTCCAAGGGGTATTCCGCGTCCGTAGTCTCTAACTTTTACGCTTCCATTTTCTATAGTTACTTCAATATTTTTCCCGAATCCCATCATATACTCATCAATAGAATTGTCGAGCACCTCTTTCAGAAGCACATAAATTCCATCATCCGACGATGAGCCGTCTCCCAATTTACCAATGTACATACCGGGGCGGCGACGTATATGTTCGCGTGGTTCGAGAGTTATAATTCCATCTTCACTATAATTATTTAAAGCTATTTCTCTGTCTTTATCTGTCACAAAAAATTCTCCTTTATATAATGATTTATTTAGATTAACATGTTGCTTGTTTTTTCATAACAACAATTATTACAACTCTTTTATATATACTCTCCTGCGTTTATGCTGTTCGGCATCCATATCTTTCCAAAGTGAATGAACTTTGGCATTGGTTTCCATTTCCGGATTAGATTCGGTATAAGTAATTCCCATTTTATTGGCTGCCGAAATAAATTTATTAAACATAAGAGAGTTTAAACCTTTTCCTTGATAATCGGGGTGTATTGCCACAAGCAACAAATCGAGTATATCGTTGCTACCTTTAAGAGCTTTATACAGGTGCACCCAACCTGTGGGTAAAACACGTCCTTTACTTTTCTGTAATGCTTTTGCCAAACTCGGAAGTCCTATACCTACTCCAACAATTTTTTTATCCTCACGACGAACAACCAAGGCAAGAAAATCCAAACGAATCATAGGCAAATATATGTCTGCGTAATACTCAATTTGCTTGTCTGTAAGAGCCACATAGCCGTAAAGGTCTTTATAAGCCAAATTTATAAGTTGAAAAATCTCTGTAGCATAACTCATAACCTCTTCTTTGTTACGCGGATTCAATATTTCAACACCTGAGCGTTTTTTTATGATTTCTCCTGTTCTTACATAACGATCGGAAAGTTCATCCGGCACTTTAATAAGAAATTCAACCCAATCGACATCTTTTACATATCCCATTCTCTCCAAATGTTTCGGATAGTAAGGATAGTTATAAATGGTTGACATTGTACTAATTCGGTCAAACCCTTCCACCAGCATACCCTCATAGTCTAAATCGGTGAACCCCATCGGTCCGTGTATTTTTTCCATTCCACGTATGCGTGCCCAATCTTCAGCTGCCTTAAACAGCTTGTCAACCACCTCTTTATCATCAATGAAATCCACAAAACCAAAACGTGCATATTTCTGATTCCACTCCACATTGGCTTTGTGATTAACCAGGACAAGTATTCGTCCTACAATTTGATTGTTTTTGTATGCTAAAAAGGATGCCGCTTCGCAATGTTCGAACGCAGGATTTTTTGAAGGATTTAAAGTTGCCATCTCATCAAAAATCAAAGGGGGTACAAAATACTCATTACCTTTGTATAAATCAATCCCGAAACGAACGAAGCTCTTAATATCTTCCTTCGAATTTATTTGCTTAATAATTAAAGACATTGTTTTATATTTCTAATTGACTTCCAATACTTTTGTATTGAAAAAAGATAAATATTAAACACAAAGATAGTGATTTTTTTACGAAAGCTAATGAAAAGAGCACTTTTTAATGTAACAAAATTAAAACTTATAACATTTAAAGATAATTTCAAAAAAAAACGTCCAAAACCAATAAATTTACAAGAAGATTAGACTCAAACAACATTCATTATTAAATCTGTTTTGAAGGTGTAAAAAAAATCCCTACTTTTGTACTTTAAAATTGTTCATTAAAAAATATGATTAATAGAAATTTAATCCGAATTAGAGTCATCCAGGTTATTTA
>JBGZFC010000036.1:0-3751 GCA_041846575.1 Bacteroidota bacterium | reverse complement strand
GTATAACAAAATGGATATTAAGCAAGTACAATATGAGTTAAACAAAAGACCAAGAAAAAAATTAAATTTTGATAACCCGAAAAAAATATTTTTTGCATCTTTGCCAAACAATGTTGCATTTAATACTTGAATCTACGAACACAACAAAAATTTTGATTCATCTTGTACTTTTTTGAAAAAAATGAGTACTTTTGTTATTATGCGAGATTTATCGTGTAAGAAAATGCAGAAATAGAGTCAAATTTTTTAACTTTGCGAAGTTCTGATAATGATTTGTTAAACGAAATTCTAATCTGTAAAAAAATCATATTTGAATAAATCTGAAAAAATGGCAAAACAAAATATACAACAAGTAAAACAGCGATTTGGTATTATCGGCGTATCACCTGAACTCGAAAGAGCTATTGATATTGCTCTGCAAGTGGCACCAACCGATTTGTCGGTGCTGATTACAGGCGAAAGCGGTGTGGGGAAAGAGAATTTTCCACAAATAATTCATCAATACAGTCGCAGAAAGCACGGACCGTATTTTGCTATAAACTGTGGCTCAATTCCGGAAGGAACAATCGATTCGGAGCTGTTCGGACACGAAAAAGGTGCCTTTACCGGAGCAACAGCCGAACGCAAGGGTTATTTTGAGGTTGCAAATGGAGGTACACTCTTTTTGGATGAAGTCGGAGAGTTACCTTTATCAACACAAGCCCGTCTGTTGCGAGTTCTGGAGAGCGGAGAGTTTATTAAAGTAGGTTCTTCACAAGTGGAAAAAAGCGATGTCAGGGTTGTGGCAGCTACCAATCTTAATATTACAAAAGCTATCGAGAAAGGCAAGTTTAGAGAAGATTTATACTACAGGCTTAATACTGTGCCTATTAAAATTATCCCTTTGCGAGAGCGTAAAGATGATATCTATTTGCTGTTTCGTAAATTTGCAAGCGATAGTGCAGAAAAATATATGATGCCTGCAATTTCGCTTACGGATGAGGCTCGTGAGATGTTGCGAGAATATCATTGGCCCGGAAATATCAGGCAGTTGAAGAATATAACCGAACAAATATCTGTTATTGAGCACGAAAGGGTTATCACGCCCGAAATATTAGATAAATTTCTCCCCAAAAGGGGAAATGATTTACTGCCTGTCCTGGCATCGCAGACAAGAGAAGCCGAACAGCGCTCATTCTCATCGGAACGAGAGATTATGTATCAAGTCTTGTTTGATATGAAAAAAGATATCAACGATTTGAAACTTGTTGTGAAAAATCTGATAGAGAATGCATCCGATTCTCGCCACGACGATAAGCCTACAATTTCCGAAACTGTGGTACTGTCACAGGATAATACAAGAGTAAACTTGCCGATACGTTTGGACGAAACTGGGGAGATAGACAAAATTTCGGAAAAAGATTCAGCCGATTTTCAAGAAATAACAGAGTTGGAAACCCCTAATCTGTCGCTCGAGGATGTGGAAAAAGAGATGATTATAAAAGCTCTTGAAAAACATTCGGGTAAAAGAAAAACGACAGCGAAAGAATTAGGAATTTCAGAACGTACACTATATCGTAAAATAAAAGATTATAAAATCGATAATTGATGAGAAAAAGTATAGTTATTTTAATGATAGGCATATTGCTTTCCTCTTGCACTATTTCATATAAATTTTCAGGTGCATCTATTGATTATAATGTTACCAAAACATTGCATTTGGTTAGGTTTGTAAATCAGGCACCGTTGGTATATCCACCTTTGGAAACCCGCTTCAACGAAGAAATGCAGGATAAGTTTATAAAAAATACTCGCTTGCAAATGGTCGATAGAAATGGGGATTTAGAAATTGAAGGAGAAATTGTTGGTTACGAACTTACACCGCTTGCCGTTCAGGAAGATGCTTTCGCTTCAGAAACCAAACTTACAATGACGGTACGGATGCGTTACCGCAATAACAAAGTGCAAGGACAGGATAAAGAGGAGACTTTTAGTGCCGACAGAGTGTTCTCGAGCAATGTTCTGTTTGATGCAGTGCAAGACCAATTAGTTGAAGAACTATCGAAAGATATTATAGACAAGATTTTTAACTCAACAATGGCCAATTGGTAGCAAGCAAAATGGTAAAAGAGAATTTATACAACTATATAGAGAATCCTAACCTGTTGGATAATGATTCGTTACAAAGTTTGGAGGCTGTGACGGAGCAATATCCTTATTTTCAAACAGCTCGATTATTGCTTTATAAAAACAAGATGCAGGCAGGTATCGAAAATATGGAAGATGATTTGGCTAAAACGTCTATATTTTGTTCCGACAGAGTGCGCTTTTTCTATTATGTGAACGAAGAAAAATATTCAATCTTTCTTAAGAGTACCGATAACGATAAAAATGTCGACAAAACATTGGCTCTGCTGGACTCCTATCTGGAAACTTTCTCGGATAACAGGGTGCACGAAATTGACAATACTGCATATAACGTTGTTTCGGAAGACTACTTTGCTTATTTAGAAAAACAGGAAAATAAAACTATCTATCTCCCCGAACCGGATAGTAACGAGAATAAAATGCAACATCAGGATGTGATTGATGCATTTTTGAAAAAAGCAAGCTCGAACGAACTACTCACAATCTCGCCCGAAATCGTTCAAAAGCCGGAATCTACACAATCAAAAGATGGTGAAGGACGCGAGTTTTTAACTGAAACTTTAGCGAAAATTTATATAAAACAGAAAAAATATGAGCAAGCACTTGCAATTATTAAGCGATTAAGTTTGAATTTTCCAAAAAAAAGTGTTTACTTTGCCGACCAAATACGATTTTTGGAATATTTGATTCTTAACGAGAAGATTAAAAACAGATAAAACTATGTATATTTTCATTACAATCCTAATTTTATTAGCAGCTATTTTGATGATTTTCATTGTGTTGGTGCAAAACTCAAAAGGCGGTGGATTGGCAGCAGGTTTTTCCTCATCCAATCAAATTATGGGCGTTCGCAAAACAACAGATTTCTTAGAGAAATTTACTTGGGTTTTAGCAGGTTTCATAATCGTTTTGAGTATTTTGACAGCAAAATACACTGCATCACATTCAAATCAACCTGCATCTCAAATTGAGATTCAAGAACAAGCTCAGGCACCACTTAGCCCTACTGCTGCACCTGATGTAGCACCGGAAGCACCGGCAGAGCCTGCTCCGGCACCGGTAAAACCGGAATAAATCAATCTTTTTTTGAAAAAATATCGAACTCGTATAAGTTTGTTTTAGCAAACTTGTACGGGTTTGTTGTATCCATTTGTCTGCTTTTTTATACGTCAAGTTAATTTTTTATATATCTTTGTATCTATTCAAGCAAAAGATTTTTCAATTTTAATGTGAACTTGATATAATCTATGTTGCATTTATTAATAAGCTAATAAGGTTACTGTTCTATTATTTTCTTGTACTACTAAGGTTATTTATGGCAAAATAAGGTTTAAAACAATTATTATAAAAACCTTATTTATTTCAACCAGTCTTAGTTGCAATGGGAATTACATATATATACATTATTACCTTATTTTTTTGATTTTTACATTCTTATTTTATATCGAATTAATGTGACGTAAATTCCATTAGTAAACGCAATTTTTTGCGGGGAAGAATATACATTTTTCGGACAAAGGAAGAGGAAAAACACCCCTTCACTTTGTGCCGAATGGATAAAAGTGTTATATTCGCCTCCGTCCAAAAAATTGAATATATGGCACATTTAACCAAAGAACAAAGG
>JBGZFC010000035.1:0-37272 GCA_041846575.1 Bacteroidota bacterium | reverse complement strand
GTGTACCTTTGTTCCGGGGTTAAATGACTTTTCTTTTTCATATTGCAACACAAAAGTAAGGATTTTTGCCCTAAAAGATAGAAGGGTGCACCCTTCTATCTTTTTTACTAAGTGTTGCATTTACTATTTGAACTTACAGTTGAATCTACCTCAATAAAAAATCAAACAAATACTTTGTTAATTATTCGAATTTTTGTAACTTTGCAGTCCGATTATTAAAATTATATATTTAATAGGTTGATTCATAGCTTTTTATTTGCCATTTAGTCCCTTAGCCAGACAAAAAGCAAAGCTTAGAAAAACCGGATTTTATTAAACGATTAAAAACATTCAAAGTGAACACTTTAAGTTATAAAACTATTTCTGTAAACAAAGAAACAGCTCAAAAAGAGTGGGTTGTTGTTGATGCCACAGGACAATCTTTGGGACGTATTGCTTCAAAAGTAGCAAAACTGCTAAGAGGCAAATACAAACCAAGTTTTACTCCACACGTTGATTGTGGCGATAACGTTATCATCGTAAATGCTGATAAAGTAGAATTAACAGGAAATAAATGGAGTGATAGAACATACTATCGCTACTCTGGCTATCCCGGAGGACAAAAAGAGTTTTCTCCTGCAGATTTAATGCAAAAAAGTCCTGATAAACTTTTCAGAAAAGTCATTAAAGGTATGTTGCCCAAAAACAAATTGGGGGAAGCAATAATAAACAACCTATATGTGTATGCCGATAAAGAACATCCGCATCAAGCACAACAACCAAAAACAATAGACATTAATACACTTAAATAATAAAGATGGACGTAATAAATTCAATAGGAAGACGTAAAGCTGCAGTTGCTCGCGTGTTCATGAGCGAAGGTTCAGGTAAAATTATTATCAACAAACGCGAACTTGAAAATTATTTCCCTTCATCCATTTTGCAATTTATCGTAAAACAGCCACTTGCAAAACTTGATGTTGCTGAAAAATACGATATAAAAATCAATTTGCACGGCGGTGGTTTTAAAGGGCAATCGGAAGCTGCCAGATTGGCAATAGCACGCGCACTGGTAAAAATCAATCCGGAAGACAAATCGACATTAAGAGCTGAAGGTTTCATGACTCGCGATCCACGCGTAGTTGAACGTAAAAAACCGGGACAACCGGGAGCAAGGAAGAGATTCCAATTCTCAAAACGTTAATATTGGGATATATTATTCGGATTTATCCGATAACATATACTTGAATCATTGGAGTAAAATCCGATTGATAACGTTTAGCATCTAAATTGCAAGGACATAACCGAAATAAAATATCGGCTGTTTACCTTGCAATTCGGTTTAAGAAAAAGAAAGTAAACGAATTTAATAAACTAAAACAAAAAAATGGCAAAATTAGAATTTGACCAACTTCTTGAAGCCGGAGCACACTTCGGACACTTGAAAAGAAAATGGAACCCTGAGATGGCTCCATACATTTTTATGGAACGTAACGGTATCCATATCCTCGACTTGCACAAAACAATAGCTAAAGCAGAGGAAGCTGCAAATGCAATGAAGCAAATAGCTAAATCAGGAAAAAAAATACTATTTGTTGCAACAAAAAAACAAGCAAAACCAATCATCGCCGACAGAGCTACTAGCGTTAATATGCCATACGTAATTGAACGTTGGCCCGGTGGAATGCTCACAAACTTCCCTACTATCCGCAAAGCGGTTAAGAAAATGGGAAATATCGACAAAATGATTAAAGACGGAACTTTTGAAACACTTTCTAAAAGAGAAAAACTTCAAGTTACACGTCAACGCGCTAAACTTGAAAAAACATTAGGCTCTATCCAAGACCTGACTCGTTTGCCTGCGGCTATTTTTGTAGTTGACGTAATGAAAGAACACATCGCCGTAAAAGAGGCTAACAGATTGGGTATTCCTGTATTTGGCATGGTTGATACCAATTCGGACCCTAAAAATATAGACTTCGTTATTCCAAGTAATGATGATGCTTCTAAAGCAATCGACATAATTTTGGGATACCTATGCGAATCTATAAAAGAAGGATTGGATGAAAGAAAAGTAGAAAGAGCCGATGCTAATGCAGCTGCAGAAGAGCATGATGAGGATGGCGAGACTACTCGCAGAGAACGCAAATCGAAAGTTGCTAAAAAAGAACGCATCAAAAAAGAAGATAAAGAAGCGATGAATGCGGCAATTGCAAGTAAATTTGCCGGAGAAAATGACAACGACGACGAATAATTAAGGACACAAACACTGTCCCTAATCTTTAAAAACAACAAAAATAAAAATTATAATATGGCAGTTACAATGAACGATATCCAACATTTACGCAAAATGACAGGTGCGGGAATGATGGATTGTAAAAATGCACTAAACGAAGCTAACGGCGATTTCGATAAAGCAATGGAAATTATTCGCAAAAAAGGACAAGCTATTGCTGCCAAACGCGAAGACAGAGAAGCAAGTGAAGGTTGTGTATTAGCAAGAACAGAAGGTAATTTCGCGGCAGTTGTTGCACTAAAATGTGAAACTGATTTCGTTGCGAAAAATGAAGAATTTGTCGGATTAACACGAGAAATCTTAGATGCTGCTATCAAGCACAAACCAAATACTTTAGACGAACTACTTGCTCTACAACTTTCAAATGGAACAGTAGCTCAATCTATTACAGATAAAATTGGTGCTACAGGTGAAAAAATGGAATTAGGATTCTACGAGCACATTACCGCTCCGACAGTAGTATCTTACATTCACATGGGCAACAAATTGGCAACTATAGTTGGTTTCAACCAAGAAAATGTAGTAGAAAACGTTGCTAAAGACATCGCAATGCAAGTAGCAGCAATGAATCCTATTTCGGTAACTCCCGAAGAAATTCCGGCTGAAGTTAAAGAAAAAGAGATGGAAATTGCACGTGAAAAAGCTCGCGAAGCAGGAAAACCGGAAAACTTGCTTGACAAAATAGCTGAAGGTTCTTTACAAAAATTCTATAAAGATTCTACTCTATTACAACAAGAGTATGTAAAAGACCCAAAACTAACTATCGAACAATTCTTGAAACAAACAAACAAAGATTTAACAGTAACAGTATTTAAACGCGTATCATTAGACGCTTAATATTAATAAACTGTTTACAAACAAAAAAACCGTCACTCTGTATTGAATGACGGTTTTTTTTAAGAACAAAGATAAAAGTTGTTATTTAGTCTTGCCTCTTTTTAAAATAAAAATTACCTCATTTTTATCATTCCATCTTCCAATTGAACTATTCGTTGTCCGTAAGCAGCAAATTTATCGTTATGCGTTACCTGAATAATAGTCATCCCTTCCCTATGCAGTTCTTTCAGTGTATCCATAATCATTTCGCCCTGTTTGCTGTGCAGGTTTCCGGTAGGTTCGTCGGCAAGCAATAGCTTAGGCTTCCCCACGATGGCACGAGCTATGCCCACCAATTGTTGTTGCCCGCCCGATAGTTGCTGCGGAAACAAGTCCTTTTTAGCCACCATGCCAAATCGGTCAAGCAGGTCAGCAATCATGGCTTCACGGTCTTTGCGTTTCACGCCTTTGTATACGAGCGGTGTTTCGATATTTTCATATACGGTCATCTCTTCGATAAGGTGGTACGCCTGAAAGATGAAACCCACAAAATCGCGGTGATATTTTCCCCTGCCTTTTTCGTTGAGTTGCGTTACATCGGTGTCGTAGAGCCAATATTCGCCGGCGGAAGGGGAATCCAACAGTCCGATAATATGAAGTAAAGTTGATTTGCCCGAACCGCTGGGCCCCATGATGCAGAGAAATTCCCCTTCGTTTACTTCAAGATTGATGCCTTTGAGTACAAAAGTACGCTGAAATTTGGAATCGTAGTACTTGTCGATGTTTTTTAATTGAAGCATAATTGGTTAGTTGAAAGTTTATTAAATTCAAAGTTTGTAAAGAAACTTTAGACTTTTATATAATTGTTAATTGATTTACTCATATCGCAACGATTTCACCGGATTTTGCATTGCCGCCTGCATTGAGTTAAGCGTTGCGACAACGCTTGTGAGCATGAGAATAGCTATGCCGGCAAGGACGAAAATCCACCATTCGAGCGAGATTTGAACGCGGAAATTTTGCAACCATTTCGCCACGAGGGACCACGCCCCTACAAGTCCCACCACCACACAAGGAATGGCTATCTTGGCTATATCCAAAACAAAAATCAGGATAACATCGTTTGTCGTAGCCCCATTTATGCGGCGTATGGCGAGATTTTTACGGTAGCGGGCAATCTCATCGCTCAGATAACCGAGCAATCCCATCATCGTAACCAACAGAATCACAAACCCTCCTATGTAGAGAGCGTTTCGGAAACCTCTTTGTGCCTGATACTTGCCCTCCTGTTCCGCGGCTAAGCTATATACCTTTGCTTCGCCGCGCGGAATGGCGTCGTTAAAAATATCGGTAAATTTCTGCATCACGTTGCTGTTGTTGCCCGATAGCGTTTTGATAAGAATTAGAAAGCCGAATGCCGGATTTTTTTCATATATCTCAATAAAACGCTCTTGCGGCAGGTAGAAAAAGACGGAAGGACGAACATCGTTGTCGCTGATACTTCCCGAAATCAGGTCGCTGAAAACGCCGGAGATATTGGATCCTCCGTTTCTGTTGTGCTCCGTTATTTCCACGCTTTTACCCACTATGCCGTCCGTCCAGCCGTTGTTCAATACTAAAAGGTCGGAACCTTTCTGACTGATCATCACATCGTTGGGAGCAGAGACATCTTTTTGGAACACCTGCCCGGAAACCACATGAATATTCAGAATGGAAAAATAGTTATGATCGACATAATAAAAATCGGCCACGTTAAACAGTTCTTTATCTCCTTCCGGTGAGAGTACGTTATTCCCCGAAGCACCGCTGATGGGCACATCTTGGCCGAACCCCACCCTTTCCACCTCGGGCAATGCCTCAAGCCTGTTCAGTACGGTTTGCAGCTTGTGCGGATCCATGCCGTTTACCCACCCGTAATAGATGTTTTCGGCATCATACCCGTGATGGGCATTTTTCATCTTTTCGTACTGCATACTCACCACCATAAGCATGGCCAAAATAAGCGCCGCCCCGGTAAACTGCACCGCCAACAGCACTTTCTTCCATTGCGTACTTTTCTTACGATAACTTCTGAAAGCTTCGGCTACCGGTGTTTGTGCGAATATCCTTCCGGGGAAATAGCTGACAAAAAGAATCAGCACCGCAAGGATAAGCAGGATGGGAATGATGACATGCGCATTGAGCGTGGCTTCGAGGCTGTGGCCTACCTGCGACTCGAAGAAAGGTTTGACCAACAGCATCAGCCCGAAGGCAACCGCCAACGAAATAAGGAATATCAACACACTCTCGGCGAAAATCATCCCGTGCAGGTCGCGTTTTTCGGCACCGTAGCATTTGTAAACGGCGGAAGTTTTGGAACGGTTTACCAAAGTGCTAACCGTGAGCAACAAATAATTCATCACAGAGACAAACAGGACAATAAAAGCAATGGCGCTCAAGATAAAAATCATATCTTTCGCCTGGTTGGGGAAGTATTTTGGTAACGATTCGAAGGCATATTTCAAACTAACTCCGTTTTTACGTTCCAATTCCTCGATGTCCTGATGTTTCTCCTGCATTTTGCGTACCGCAGGTGCCAGGCTTTCGGGCGCAACCCCTTTGGCAAGTTTTACAAGCGAAAAATAACGGTCGTTACCGAGCCAGTTTTCCGAGCCGTCCCACGTAAAATTGCCGATGGATGGCATGGAGATAGCCACGTCGAATATATAGTTGCTGTTTTCCGGAAATTTCTCAAAAACGCCGCCAATGGTCAGTTTCTTGTCGGGGAAATCTTTCAGTTCAATCATTTTCCCTACCACATTCCCGCCCATTTTATCGGCAATCTTGCTCGATACCAAGCAGTTCATCGGTGTTTTTAAGACCTCAGTTGCGCTGTTGCCCGCCAAGATTTTACGGGGCATCAAATCGTGCAGATATTCGTCTGCCAGCACAAACTCTGCATTATAAATCAATTCCTCTTCCGAGAAAAAGTCCAACTTACCAATGCCCGTAAAGCGGGTGGCGGCTTCTACTCCCGGCACTTCGGCTTTCAGTCCGAGGGCAATGGCTCCACTCACTTTGGGATAGGTGGTTAACTTATCAGACGACTTGTCCAACTTGGCAACCGTAGTGACTACGTACAAGCGATTTGAATCGGGATAAAAGGTGTCGTAACTGTAATAGTAAAACACTTCGGCAAACAAAAGCAAGCCGAATGCCAACCCCGTTGCCAATGATATAATCCGCGTGGCTGTATGCTCTCCTTTGCGGAACAGTTTTCTGAATGCTATCTGTATATTCCTCATAATTATATCAATTAGTAATGTGCAATTAACATTTCATTGTTCATTGCACATTGTTTTTTGTTCTTAATTTATTCGTATCGCAACGCTTTCACCGGGTTGCGGCTTGCCGCGCGCCAGCTTTGCCAACCAATAGCCAACAACGTGACAAGCAAAATTATCAATCCGCTGATTATAAAGTAAATAGGAGTTATGGTGATTCTGTTTACAAAATTCTGCAATGCATCGTACATAACCCAATAACTAATCAAGAAACCAATAAAACACGCAGCGAATATCCACACAAGGGCTTGTCCTATGAGCATTTTCAAAATCTGCCATTCGCTGCTACCCATTATTTTTCGCACGCCTATCTCTTTGGTTCGCCTGTTCACATTGAGCAACGATAACGCCACCAAACCCGATATGCTCAGTAAAATAGCCAAGAGTGTTCCCGTACCTACCAATTTCAATGTTTCCTCTTCTTCTTTGAATTTTCCGGCATAAAAGTCATTTACACTGTGGCTTTCGAGTACATACGTATCATCAAATTTCTTAAAAATGGATGCGATTTGTAATCGTTGAATTGCCGATATTTTTTGAGAGGTGCGTACGTATAATAAATATTCGTAATAGACGTAAGGTGTTAAAACAAGCGGCTCAATATTTTTTCCGGAATTTTCGGTATAATAAAAATCCTCTACCACTCCTTTAATCGTTACCGGCTTACCCTTGTACATCACGAGTTTTCCGGCAGGATCTTGCAGTTCAAGTTTTTTTACTGCGGCTTCGTTCAATATAATTTCGTTTTCGGCAGTTTCGGCAAAAAAACTACCTGCAACAAGATTCAACTGCATTGTTTCCGCAAATCCGGGGGTAACACGATACTCATTTATGGGTATTGATTTATCGCTACCATAGTTGGCAATATTTTGTCCGCTTGGGCTTCCGCCCATTTGATGATCGGACGTTGCCACACTTTTCACGAAAGGAAGTTTGCGTACTTCTTCTTTTATACTACCCAACTTTTCACCCAATACCCAGCTCGTAGCGGGGAATAGTTCCAGATTTTCGGGGTTAAAACCCAATGGGATGGATTTCATATATTGCATTTGTGAATAGAAGATGATGACAGCCACGAGTAGAAACGCCGTAATGCTGAATTGCAACATCAATGCTGTCTGAGTAGCAAAACTTTTACGTTTCACCTGTTGGGTTTTCCCTTTTACGCCCAATGCCAAATTATTTTTAGAGATTGAGAAAAGCGGGTAAATTCCCGAAACAAAAATGATTATCAACAATATGGTTGCCACAGCGAGGCTCCCTTCGACGCTAAACAACTCGTAGATGCTAACTCTTGAATTGAGAATCTTAGAAAGATAAGGAGTAGCCAAGTTGGTAAGAAAAACAGCAATAACAAAAGCAAGTATCGACATAATGAGAGTATCGGAAAAGAACAATCTCGCCAATCCGGCTTGCGATGCTCCTAACGATTTTCGCATAGCCACTTCATTAATACGCATGTTGGTGTGTATAACATATAGGTTGACAAAATTGGCAAGTGCAATCAAAAGCACCAACAAAGCAATGCCTGCTACTAACCATAAATAATAGGGTTCAACGGTTGGAACAATTTCTTGTCGCGATTCTGTGAAGAAATGCACATCTTTCAATAAACGAGTTTCGGATACGGCAGCGCTTAATCCGACTTTTTCCCAAAAAGGCTTCATTACTTCATTGTTTGCCTTTTCTATTTTCCCGGATACAGCCGAAACATCAGTTCCCTTTTTAATAAGGTAGTACGTTTGAAATTCCATATTAAACTCATTCAACGGTAGAGTTTCCATCGACACCAGAAGTTCAAAATTGAAATGTGAATTATCGGGTAAATCTTTTACCACACCGGTGACTATATATTGCGGAGCGCTCCATGCCTCCATTTCCAATTGTTTTCCCACACAATCGGTGGTGCCAAAATATTTGAGTGCGGTAGTTTCAGAGAGCACCACTTTGTTTTTCCCTTTCAATGCGTCGTATGCGTTTCCGCAAATTAATTTTTGAGCAAACACATCAAAAAAATCATTATCGGCATATAGTGAGTGTACATCCGGATATGTTTCTCCGGTCTCTACAACTTTCAAACTGCTTATACGATCGTTGAAAATTTGCACAGCCGATTCAATTTCTGCCACTTTTGATGGTATCTTTTCGTATGAATCGCGTAACGAGATGCCAAATGTGCCGTTTTCACCGCTTTTGTCGGCAATGTAGAGCCTCACTACGCGATTTTTTGTAGCAAAATGCTTGTCAAAACTATATTCGCGCCGCAAATAACAAATAAGCAACAACACTACCGATAAGCCGATGGTCAGCCCGGGAATACCAACATAGAGTAATAATTTGTTACGTTTTAATTTTCGAAGAGAAAAAAGAATATCTTTCATAATTGTTAATTATTCATTGTTAATTGATTTACTCGTATCGCAGTGCTTCCACCGGATTTCTCGTTGCTGCCCTCCAGCTTTGCCAACTTACAGTTAAAAGAGTGATAACAAGAGTTATAAATCCGGATAGAGCAAATACCCACCAGCTTAATTCAGTTTTATAAGCAAATCCTTCTAACCAACGCGACATAGCGTAATAAGCAACAGGTGTGGCAATTATAGCCGAAACCAAAACCGTGATTACAAACTTTTTATTAAGCATTTTCATCACTTCTGCAATGCTTGCTCCGTTTATTTTGCGGATGCCAATCTCTTTTACTCGTTGCTCGGTTATCTGTATTATTTGTGCCAACAGACCTAAACATGTTATTATAAAAGCTATTATTGAAAATACGCTCAATGACTTGGCTTCCAACTCTTCCTTTTTGTACAACATATTATAATAATCGTTGTAGAATTGAAAATTAAACGGTTCTTCAATACCTGCCTGTTTCCATGCTTTTTCCATTTGCGATAGTTGTTCATTGAAATTTTGTGGCATCAATCGCACGTTTAGTGAAGTGTAAAAACGATCGGAATACATAAAAGCCACCGGTCCAATCTGATTGTGCATTGAGTTGTATTGAAATTCGTTTACGACTCCGATTACATTCAAATGAAATAGTTCTCGTCCCTCGAAATCGTCCCATCCCATTTGTTTAAGTGTGGTTTCAGTAATAAGTACACTTTTGCCTATATCTGCTTTTGTCCCGGTTCTGCCTTGCAAAACATCTATTTGAAAAGTGTTAATAAAATCGGCATCCACCTGCATAGTATTGATTATTACATCTTTTCCATCGTCATCTTTTGTTCCGCTACGCGACCAACCTGCTCCGGGCGAATGCGATGTAAGTGACAAATCGTTAACAAACGGTAACTTTGAAAATGCACCTTTAATTACCGAATAATTCTCATAATCTTCGGGTAAATCTATACGCAACAATTGCTCGGTTTTAAATCCGTAGTTGGCAGTTTTAACAAAATCTAATTGCTTGTTCACAAATAACAGGCTTGATAGTAGGACGATAGAGATAACCAATTACGCTACCGTCATTATTTTTGACAATGAATTTGCCTTAAAGTGTTTGTTCGACTTGCCCAATAGCGATGTAATATTTGATTGCCAAATAAGACTTACAGGAAACCAAGCCGACAATAAAACAATAATTATCAAAGCTATAATGGCGATTGCCAACATAGATGGTTTTAATAACCATAAAATATTAAGTTCCATTTGGAATAGTTCTTCTGCCAATGGCAATGCCATACTTGTAATAATTATTGCAAGTATTAAGGCGATTGCAACCGATAATCCTACTTCAACTAAAGAGTAGCGAAAAATCTGTCTCTTTCCGGCACCTGCAGCCATGCGAATACCCATCTGTTTGAGTGTTTGTAACTGTTTTGAAATAGTGTAGTTTATATAGTTAAACAGCGACATAAACAGCGTTAGTAAGGCGATTGTCGTAAAAATCCAAAGAATTTTTTTATTACCTGCTTTATGTGAGATAAAAATATCAGGCTCAGAAAAATAGATTGATTTAACAGGCTCAATTTTCACACTTATTATCTTGGTGCGATTTTTGGGAAAGTTAGTATTCATTTTTTGAGCTAGAGCCTTCATATCCGTTCCTTTCTGCACTGTAAAATATATTTCTCTTGTCAGGTAACAGCCATTTTCATCGCAATTTTGCGAAAAATTCACTGCCTCGTCATTTAGGTATATCTCTGCTCCAAATGTGGCGTTTGATGGAATATCTTCGGCAATAGCACTCACTATAAGGTCTAATCCGAAAACACTAACCGACTTCCCCACAATATTGTAATGTCCAAACAGCTTTATCGCCGAAGATTTACTAAGGATAACTGAATTTTTATCTGCAAACGGCTTATCGGTCGAAGAAACTAGAATATCTAAACCGGCAAAATCAAAAAAATCATTGTTAGTACTTATAATATCATAAGCATCCAAATATTTGTCGTCAATTTTAACAGTAGTACTATATTCTTCGCCACCCATATATGCCATAGACATAGCCTTTTCTATTTCGGGATATTGCTCCTTAATAATAGGGAAAATGGCTACATCGAAATGTGCGTTGTTTTCTTTGGCATCCTTCAATCTGAAAGTTCTTTCTGCATTTGGGAAAAACGAGTTCACGCTATTTTCACGATAAACATATAGCGCTATAATTATACACACGGTAAAGCCGATAGCAAAACCGAAAATATTGAGAATCGAAAACAGTTTATTCTTCTGTAAACTGCGAAAAGCTTGTTTTAAATCCATCATAATTTATTCAATTAGTAATTATCAATGTGCAATGAGCAATTAGCAATTAGTAATGAACAATTAGCAATTTTTTTGGCGGTTGATAAGTAGCTGCTACTTAATTCCTAAAACTCCTAAGAAAAATGTTCATTCAGCTTCGCTGCCTTTTCTGTTGTCGTTCGGCATAGTTCAAGCAAGCTTGACTCTGCTCTCACTCCTAAGAAAATTGCACATTGTTCATTCATATTTAAGTGCCTCCACCGGATTTTTGCGTGCCGCATGCCAACTTTGCCAACTCACAGTAACGAGAGCTACCAAAAGAACCATCAATCCCGATAAAGCGAATACCCACCAACTGAGTGTAGTTTTATAAGCAAAATTTTCGAGCCAACGACTCATGGCGTAATATGCCAACGGTGTAGCGACAACAAAAGCGATTCCTAACCAAATCAGAACATTTTTATTGAGCATACGCACCACTTCAAAAATAGATGCGCCGTTTACTTTGCGAATTCCAATCTCCTTTATTTTATCACGAGATATAAAAATAATCAGACCGAGCAATCCGGTAAGTGCCAATAGAATTGTCCACAACGAGACGAACTCGATAAATCGTGCTATACGAGTTTCTCTGCTGTATTGTAGTTCCAACGATTCATCTAAAAAGCGAGCCTCGAAAGTGCCGTCAGGATCGAATCGTTTGGCTGTATCTTCAATATATTTTCGGATTTGAGTAAAGTTTCCGCTACGGGTTTTTATAAGAATGTTGAATTTACGATCATCTGTTCGCCAGAAAACCATAGGCGTAACATCTTCTTTAAGAGAGGCAAAATTGAAATTCTTGCAAACACCTATCACTTCTCCTTCTGCTCCTATCGCTTCAAATCGTTTTTCCAACGATTTATTCCATCCGAATTGCTGCACGGCTTTCTCGTTGAAAATAAAGTTATTCATATCGGCTTCACCTTGTCGGAATGCACGACCCTCAGTTATTTTTATTCCGAAAAAGTCGATAAATCGGTCGTCAATTGGCCACGCTTGCATCTGAATTTGCTTTCCGTCCACTTTGCGTCCCCAGCCCATTCCAACTTGCCCGGGAAGCGATTGAGTGTAGGTATAATCCGTAATTTCTGTATTTTTCATCAATTCATCGGCAAAAGCCTGATAACTTTTTCGCAACACGTTGGAAGTTTGCAGATACAGCACATTTTCCTTATCGATGCCGATATCGAAATTATTCCAAAAATGTAGTTGTTTTTCAATTACAAGCGAAGTGGTAATCAACGCGATAGCAAATACAAACTGAACAGTTATAAGTACACTGCGGAATTTTTTCCCTTTTCCCGAAAAGAACATTTTCCCTTTTACTGCTTGCGAAACAGGTGGTGATGTGATGTATCGTGAAGGATAAAAAGCAGCTATCGTAGCGTAAACAATGGCGAACAGTACGAATATTGCATAAAACAACTCGCGACCTTTAAACGATAGTCCGGTAATCTGAAACAGATTTTCTAACCTTTGAAACATAAATTTATGAATAATAAACGCTATTCCCAAAGCCACAAGCGATAAAACCACTGCTTCGCCAATTATCTGTGCACGAACTCTCCACTTGGCTTCGCCCAAGATTTGCTGTACCGATAGCGATTTTGCACGTAACGGTGCTTGCGATGTGGAAAAATTGATAAAATTAACTGCACCCATAATGAACAGCACCAGAATAAGTATTGAAAGTACATTGAGCACCGTTTTGTTGATGGATACAAACATGTAACCGCGAGAACCGTAATGGATTTTACTTAACGGTATCAAATCTACCGCAGCCGCCTCGGAAGAAAAACGTTCTGCTATCTCTTTCAGTGTTTCTGAAACCCGTTCGATACCGGCGATTTTTTTCTCTACCGCAGCTTTATCCGCACCATTTTTGAGTTGCAGAAAAATGCTGAAACTCCATTCGCTCCAATCCTGATTTCCTTGCAGGTCAAGAGGTACAATAGCATGACTATAAAATGATGTGTTTTTGGGCATATCTTTCATTACGCCCGACACAGTAAGTTCGTTGTCACTTGCCAGTAATTGTTTGCCCACTACGTCTGTAGTACCAAAAATATCTTTTGCCAGAGTTTCCGAAAGCACCACGCTGTTGGGTGAGGCTAGTACGGTTTTTGCATCGCCCGCGATGAGTGGAAAATCAAACATCGTGAAGAAATTGGCAGAAACGTGTAACGCTTTTTTCCGGATTGCATCCTTGAGTGTCTGGTCGGTACGGTAAAACTCATTGTTCCACCATTCGCGCATGACCACACTTCGCTCAATCTCGGGCACTTCACTCCTGATAAGTTCTTCCATTGGCACGGGCAGCGAGCTTCCCATATCTTCTATTTTGAATGACATTAAATATATATCATTCTTATTTTTATGGAATCTGTCGAAACTGTGCTCATACGATACGTATAGCGACAACACGATAATTCCCAAAAACGCCACTACCAAACTGATAAGCGTCAGGATGGATGAAAGACGGTATTTGAATATGGTTTTAAAAATTTTCTTCATAATCAATCAGTTTTTAATCAATTAGCAATTATCAATGAGCAATGAACAATTATTTTGTAGAGCTTTGTGTGATTGTGAACAGTAATTTGCACAATTCATCTGCATCACAATATATAGATTCAAACTCTTTATCATTCAGATATTCCGTTGCATGCAACAAGCGTATCCAGTAGTTAGTTTCTCTTGCCTCCTTATAAGCGATTGATATTTTCGCCCTAAAATCAGCTTTTGATATTCCACCAATAGCTTCTTCCACATTTGCACCAATAGAAGTACCACTTCGTAAAAGTTGTTTGCTTAAAACGAATTCCTTTTTCTCTTGCGATAAATGTTTGTATAAATTCACAATGCGAACAGCAAAGTCAAAAGATTTATCTTTTACCACATTCTCTTTCATAATTTATAAAATTGTTAATTCTTCATTATTCATTGCACATTGCTCATTGTCACATCGTCTGACTTACCACCATTCCGTCAAACAGATTTATTATGCGATGAGCGAAACCTGCATCGTGTTGAGAGTGCGTAACCATGATGATAGTTGTACCTTCGCGATTTAGTTCGCTAAGTAAATCCATAACTTCACGTCCGTTTTTCGAATCAAGGTTACCGGTAGGCTCGTCGGCAAGAATAAGTTTTGGGTTTGCCACCACTGCTCGGGCGATAGCCACACGTTGCTGTTGTCCACCCGAAAGCTGTTGCGGGTAATGCTTTTCTCGATGTCCTATATTCATTCGTTTCAACACCTCTTTAACCATCTCTTTGCGTTTTGCTGCCGGAATTTTAAGATAGGTAAGCGGAAGCTCCACATTTTCAAACACGTTTAGCTCGTCAATCAGATTGAAACTTTGGAATACAAACCCGATATTACCTTTTCGCAATTGTGTGCGTTGACTCTCTTTCAAGTGTCCTACCTCTTCGCCATCAAAGAGATAGTTTCCTTCGGTCGGGTTATCGAGCAATCCTAAAATATTGAGAAGCGTTGATTTACCACATCCCGAAGGTCCCATAATCGCCACAAATTCTCCATTTTCAACGTGAATATCCACATCGCGCAATGCAAGTGTTTCTACTTCTTCTGTGCGAAATATTTTTGTCAATTTTTCTGTACGTATCATATTTATTTTGTTATTAAGTTTTTAAAGTTTTAATTCAATTAGTAAAAATGTGCAATTAGCAATTATTTTGTAGAACTTTGTGTGATTGTGAACAGTAATTTACACAATTCTTCTGCATCACAATATACAGATTTAAACTCTTTATCATTGAGATATTCCGTTGCATGTAACAGGCGTAGCCAATAGTTAGTTTCTCTTGCCTCCTTATAAGCAATTGACATTTTTGCCCTAAAATCAGCTTTTGATATTCCTCCAATAGCCTCTTCCACATTTGCACCGATGGAAGTGTCGCTTCGTAAAAGTTGTTTGCTTAAAACGAATTCCTTTTTCTCCTGCTATAAATGTTTGTATAAATTCACAATGCGAACAGCAAAGTCTAACGGTTTATCTTTTACCACATTTTCTTTCATAATTTATAAAATTGCTCATTGCTTAATTATTTCTAATTTTTAGCGTGCTGCTTCTATGAACTGATTTTTTTACATCGCGCGGATTACCAAAGCAAATCACATCGCTTGCACCCGAAATGGTAATATCTAAGCTGTCGGTTACATTAATTTTGCCATCGGCAGCTCCTGAAAAGCTTGCTTTACAAATTTTTGCAGACAACCCTTCCGCTGAAATATCGCTACCACCGCTCGCGATTAATGTCAATTGTTGAGTTCTGCCCGATAGTTCTGCGTCACATCCGCCACTTACGGTAATATCGCATTGCTCAGCATTGATGTCATATAATTCCACATCGCTGCCGCCGCTCGTGTTGACAGTGATATTTTTTACAGATGAAAAACGAACTTTTGCATCGCAACCACCCGAAAACACACCTTTGAAAGAGTTGCAACTAAGCGATAGATTTTTCATATCGCTACCGCCACTCATCGTTACTCTAAAATCTCCGGTTTTAATAGGCGTTTCAAAAATAATATCCACTCCGCCCGATGTTTGTAGCTCTCTTAAATCGGTTACGGTAACGTAAGCTTTTCGGATTATCTGACGATTACTATTCAAAATGTTCCAAAATTTGCGATTGTTTGACTTGGTTGAAATATACAATGTGCCTTTTTTCACTTCGATAACAGCATAATCTGCAATTTTTTCGCTTACCTCAATGGAAACGCTTTGTCTATCTCCCTGTTTTACGATAACATCCCAACCGCTCGAAGCACAGATAGATGTAAAGTTACCGACATTGATTGTTTTTTTAACTGTTCGGCTGTTTTGCGCCGATATGCATCCCACTGCCAATATGGCAAGAATAACTGTAAATAAATTTTTAGTTTTCATTTGTTTAAATATTTGATTGTTTGTTTTTGTTTTCGATTTTATTATTATGATTTATAATTTATAAAAGAATCAAGACAGATGACCAAAACATATTGATTTTTAGTCTTTTAATTAAATATTGATATTAAATCGTCAATTGATGTTTTTTAGTCTGTTATCATTTCTAAGAAAATTGCTCATTGTTCATTCTGCTTCTCTGCCTTTTCTGTCGTCGCTCGGTAAGGTTCAAGCAAGCTTGGCTCTACTCTCACTCCTAAGAAAAATCTTAATTGTTCATTGCACATTGCTCATTGAAATTACTCATAGCGTAATGCTTCCACCGGATTTTTCGTAGCTGCCCTCCAACTTTGCCGGCTCACGGTTATCAGCGCCACGAGCAGTGCCGCTGCGCCGCCGAGAGCGAAGATCCACCAACTGAGCGCGGTTTTGTAGGCAAAGGTTTCGAGCCATCGGGTTATGGCGTAATACGAAAGAGGGACGGCGATGACAAAGGCAACAAGTACCCAAATCACAAAACGGCGGTTAAGCATCGCTAGAATTTCCGAGATGGCTGCCCCGTTTACTTTGCGGATACCGATTTCTTTGGTGCGCCGCTGAATGATTTGAATGGACAAGCCGTACAATCCGAGCATCGAAATGAAGATGGCGAGCAGCGACATAATGGTCAACAGTTTCTGCGTGCGTATTTCGCGAGTGTAGTTTGCCTGCAAATCTTCATCGACAAAACTTAAACGGAACGGTTGATCTGGTTCAATCTGTTTCCACAGCCTTTCCACCTCGGCAACGGTTTTTCGTGTATCACCCGGTTTTAATCGTACGATAAATGAGCCTAACTCGGGATACAAATAATAAATAGCCGGTTGACCGGTGTTGTGCAACGAACGATTTTGTATATCTTCAATCACACCACATATTTCGTAAGTTTTCCCGTCCACGTCGCTCGTTACTTTCAACCCTATCGGATTCTCAGCCCTCAGGTTTTTCCGGCACGTTTCGTTGATCACGGCTTTGGCGCTGTCGGTTGCCGAAAAAGAACCGCCCAACAGAAATCTGACACGCATCACATTGAAAAAATCACCATCTGCCGGCGACCGATAAGCCTTCAATTCTACAGTCTCCCCACCGGATTCATATTTCAGCGAGAGGCCGTTGTTCAGATTATACCCCGGCGGATTCCATGTTCCGGTCACGCCGGAAACAGCAGTTAATTTTTCCAATTCTTGTTTATATGTTCCGTAACGATTCACAACCCTTTCATTCCACGGATTATTTATGGTTACTAAATTTTCCTTATCGAAGCCCAGTTTTTTCCACAACAGCAAATCGAATTGTTTGTTGATGCCGATAACACCGATGATCAGGCAAATGGAGATGGTTATCTGAGCCATTGTCAGGCTTTGGGCAACCGATATACGGTCTCTTTTCGGAACCGTTCGACCTTTGTTGCGAATCGCGGCCGACGGATTCACGTGCATCTGATTATACAACTGCACCGACACAGGAACAAGGATATTGAAAACGGCAATGATAGCGATGGTAGTCCACAACACCGGATTGGCAAGGCTGAAACGGATTTCCGAGTTCATTAACCGGTTGAAATCGGGCAATGCCGCAGCCGTTAAAAACAAAGCCATCACCAGACAAGTGCCGATAAGCAACGACGTTTCGATGAGAAGATAGCCGAAAATATTCTTCACATCCGCACCCATTATTTTTTGCATTCCGGTATTGAAATTCCGTTTGTCACGCAACGCAACCGAGAGATTGACAAAGTTAAATACGGCTATCAGCAACACGAGCGTCGCAACAAGGATGAACAAATGCACGGTTTTACTATCCGAACGCTCCACAAAATCCCACAATGTATCGGACGAGTACAAATGAATATCATGCAGCGGCTGAAACTGAAACATCGTTGTGTAATCGGGCCTTTCGTAGATAATTTTGGCTTGTTCGGCAGCCTTATCGGCCACCTTTTTCCGATCGGCATTCTCAGGCAAAAGAAAAAAGAACTGCGTCGATTGATTACGCATCGACGTGTATTCAAAATATTCAAGGCTTTTCTTGGCATGAATATTCATGATCACGTTCGGACGATAACTGGCCGTAACGGGCACATCTTCAAAAACACCTTTGATATGAAAGTCATAGCGGTTTTCATAACGAAGCGTTTTCCCGATAGCCGACGAATATGGAAAAAGTATCCTCGCCGTGCTACGCGAGATGACGGCAGAAGACTCATCAGCCAACGGATGCTCGCCGCCTTCGAGCATGTTGATTTTAAACAATGACAGATACTCATCTGTAGAAAACATCGCTTTCGGAAGTATCCGCTGCTCGTTCTCGACAACAAAAAAGACCTCTGGCAGATATTGTACCATCACGCCGTTTTTCATTTCGGGTACGGCATCTGACAACGGATGGAATGATGCTATCGGATGAATGGGAGTACGTTGCCCGTTGTGGATGTTCAACAAGCGACAGAGATGACCGGCCTGGTTATTATGGTTCTCAAACGCATATTCGTACTGCACGAACAGGGCGATAAGCAAACAAACGGCAAGGCTGAGCGACAGACCTACGACGTTGATTACCGTTCCGGTACGCTGGCGCAACAGATGACGGATGGCGAGTTTTAAATTGTACATATTATTGAGTTGAAAGTTTTTAATCAATTGGAAATGAATAATGTGCAATGATAGTAATTTGCATCATTCAATTATTCATTGTTCATTGTTAATTGAGAATCAGTTTATCATTATCGCCGAAATTTTCGTATCCCGAAGTGATGACTTGTTCGCCGGGATTCAATCCCTCAATCACTTCGTAATATTGCGGATTTTGCTTGCCGATACGGATATTGCGTTTGGTAGCGAATTTGCCCGATTTATCGAAAACATAAACCCATTGTCCTCCCGTGTTTTGAAAGAATCCACCGCGTGGTAACATAACGGCATTGGCAGGTTCGCCCAACTCCAAATTGATATAATAAGTTTGTCCGGTGCGGATGTTTTCGGGTTTTTCGCCATCGAAAATCAAATCAATTTTAAATTGTCCTTGACGCACTTCGGGATAAACCTTTCTCACAATAAGGTTGTATTTTTTATCTTGTCTGTCGAAAGAAGCTCTAAGTCCGTGGCGTACACGGTCGATATAGTGCTCGTCAATCATCGCCTGCACTTTGTGATTATCTATCATATTTATTTGTCCGATACGTGTTCCTTGTCCGATGTTTTGTCCTATTTCGGCATCAAGCATTCCCAATTGTCCGTCAACAGGTGCTTTTACATTCAGGTTGTCCAATCGCTCGTACACCAATAGCAAAGTTTGCCGCATTTTTGAAAGGTCGGTTTCGAGTTGACTCATCTCCGACACCATAATCATAGAATCGTTTTTAGCCTTCATACGGTTTATTTCTTGTTCCTGCACTGCATATTCGTAATCCTCTTTTGCTTGTCGATATGTTTCGGCGGGAATAAGTTTATCTCTATACAAAGCCTGTTGTTGTTCATAGTTTCGCTGTTTTTTCTGAGTGTCGAAACGTGATGACAACAATCTGCGACGTGTTTCAATCATCTGATTCTCAAAATTGATACGAGTTTGGCGTAGCATGTTTTCTTTTTGTGCCAAATTGGATTCGCTTGCCATAATATCTTGATATAGCATTCTGTTTTCGAGTCTCAGAATTACATCTCCCTCTTTTACCATTGCTCCTTCTTCAATCAGACGCTCTTTTACTCGTCCGCCCTCTTCGGCATCCAAATAAATGGTGGCAAACGGTTCAACCTGTCCGTTCACGCGGATATAATCGTTGAACTGTCCTTCCGAAACTGTGCTGATTGTTATTTTATCTCTGTCCACTTTCAGCGATTTTGTTCCCGCACCGGAAATGATTTTGAATAAAAGGAATGCGAATATTAATCCTCCCGCAATCCAAAGAATATGTTTCTTTTGAAATCCTTTTTTCTTTTCTATTTTTCTGTCCATAAAATTTAGCTTTTTGCTATTGGCTGTTGGCTATTAGCTTTGTGTTGGGCTTATTTTACCTTTTGCCAATAATTTATTATTTTTATTTCTGTTTTTTCAATTTTTTACCGTCTCGCCAACAGCTAATAGCCAATGGCTAACAGCTATTTAATATACCTTCTCTCCCATATAAAAGCGAATGGTTTGTTCTTTTATTTTCAATTGAAGTCGGGTACGCATCCAATCGGATTGAGCTTGTGCCAATTGATTTTTAGCGGTATAAAACTCGATAACACCGATAAGTCCCTGTTCCAATTTTTTCTCGGCAATAACGTAAGCCTCTTGCAGTGCATCTTTTTTTGTCTGCAACAGAGTGTACTCTTTTTGCAAGGAATTAAATTGTTGAATATCCTCATTGATAAGTTGATAAAGATTTCGTTGTTCCTCTTGTTGCCTGTTTTGAGCCATTGTACGTTCCAATTTAGCTTGTTTTACACGCGACATCCCGTTCCATTTATTGAAAATAGGAATGCTCAGACTTAAATATATAGATTGTGCCATATTTTGATTCCATTGATCTTTGAACGGAACGATGTGCAAATCGCTGCTTGGGTCGTTAGGGTCGATATGCTCTCTACGAGAATCGGCGTAGTTGGTATAAACACTTGCCCCCAACGAAATACGCGGCATTAAGTTCCCTCGTGCTATATCCAACTGTTTTTGTGATGCTTCCATATCTAAATTGGCACGTTGTACGCTCGGCATGTGTCCCAATGCGGATGCATAAACCTCGTCGGGCGAAAACAAATTGCCTACAAAATCGGAAGTATCTTCGGTTTCTATATTTAACTCTTTATCGGAAGGGAAATTCATCAGATTTTTAAGCAAAAGCACGGCTTGCTCATATTGATTTTGTGCCAAAACCAAATTGTGTAACTCGGTAGCTTCTTGTGCTTTCATTTCCAATAAATCCGATTCGGCTTTCAATCCCAAATCAATCAGTTTCTCCGTTTTTTGTAAATTCAATGTCGTAAGTTGCACCTGCTCTTGTACAATATTTTGTAGATTGGCAAAATATAATACATCGTAATATCTGTTCATCACTGCAAAAACAATTTCCATCTCTTGTTGCTTGACGTTTTCGCGACTTATCAAATATTGCAATTTTTTAAATTTGGCACTGTTCAAACGTGTGAACCCTCGAAACAATTCCAGTTCAGACTCAAGATAGAAATTCATCGAGAAAAAATCTTGATTAATAAAGGTGTTGGTTGTCGGGTCGATAGAGCGACCGTATCGTTTATTGGCTGAACTTCCCGCATTGAGCGAAGGCAAAAAATCTCGTTTCGATTGCAGATGCTGTTCATGAGCAATAGAGGCCTCTATGTTTTTGTTTGCGTACGTCAAGTTGTTTTCCAAAGCGTAGCGGATACATTGGTTTAAATCCATCTCCTGAGCCATCATTATTATGACTGTAGCGGAGATAAAATAGAGAATAAGAAATATACGTTTCATATTTTGGCTTATTATTTATAAAATAAAAAGCAATTTAGATGCCAAAATCGTAACTATCATAAATACAATATTTTATATTTTTAATACGATTTGATAGTGTAAAAATATTAGACATCGGGTGTCTTATTTTTTGACAATTAAAAATGATATGTTACTTTTGCGAATGAATATTTTGTAAAAGAAAAATCCATAAAAAATGAAAGATAACCGTATTTTAATTGTTGATGATAACGAAAGTGTATTAAGAGCTCTCGAACTGTTGTTACAGCCACTCTGTAAAGAGTTGGTTACATCAAATACACCAAATAGAATACCAAATTTGTTGCGAAACCATTTCGATGTTGTGCTGCTTGATATGAACTTTTCTGCCGGAATAAATACCGGAAACGAAGGTTTGTATTGGCTGAAACGCATATTGGAATTCGACCCCAATATTTCCGTTATTATGATTACGGCTTACGGCGATGTGGAATTAGCCGTGAAAGCGGTAAAAGAAGGTGCGGTGGACTTTGTGCTGAAACCTTGGGAAAATAGTAAGCTTCTTACAACTATCAATACTGCTATTCAACTGCGAAACTCAAAGAAAGAGATAAAATCGCTAAAAGAGAAAGAGCAAAACATCAAATCGGCTGTAAGCACTCACACATCTATTATAGGTGAATCACCACGATTTAAAGAGGTGTTGGAAATTGTTAGGAAAGTGGCTAAAACCGATGCAAATGTGCTGATTACAGGCGAAAACGGAACGGGAAAGGAGGTTATTGCAAGAGAGTTGCATCAACAATCGCTTCGCAAAGACGAATTGATGATTAGCGTGGATATGGGTTCGCTGTCTGAAACTCTGTTTGAAAGTGAACTTTTCGGTCATGTGAAAGGCTCTTTTACCGATGCGAAAGAAGACCGTGCGGGAAAATTTGAAATTGCCAAAGGCAGTTCTCTTTTCTTGGACGAAATAGCCAACCTGTCGCTCCCGTTGCAAGCTAAACTGTTGGCTGCATTACAAAACAGAGAAATCGTGCGAGTAGGTTCCAATAAAAAAATCCCTATTGATATTCGTCTGATTTGTGCCACAAACGGCAATTTGTCCGAAATGGTAAGAGAAGGACGGTTTCGTGAAGATTTGTTATATCGTATAAACACCATTCAAATTGAGATACCTCCTTTGCGAGAACGAGTTTCGGATATTCCGTTGCTTGCCGATTTTTTCCTTAATCTCTATCGAAACAAATACAAAAAAGAGAACTTGAAAATAAGTGCCGATGCAAAAGAAAAAATGTGTCGATACATTTGGCCCGGTAACGTGCGAGAATTGCAACACACTATAGAGAAAGCGGTTATTTTGAGCGATAACAATGAGCTTAATGCTGAAGATTTCTTTTTCGACAAAACAACAGAAGAAACCGAAAGAATATTCGGCACTTTGGAAGAGATGGAAAAAGCAATGATTGAAAAAAGCCTGAAACTTCAAGAAGGTAATCTGAGTGCCGTGGCTTCGCAATTGGGCATCACTCGTCAAACACTCTACAATAAACTTAAGAAATACAACTTGTAAACAATGTTTTTTCGTAACACATTCATTCGTTTAATAGCGTATATTTTATTGCTTATCGCATTTTCGGCAATCTCAATATGGATTTTATTAAACTCTACACCAGATGTTTATGCCGTTATTACGATACTTTTTATCGTTTTTTGGGTATATAGAATTATCAAACTATATAATTCCACACCCCAAAAAATAGCCTATTTCTTTAATGCGGTGGAAAACGAAGATTCTACTTTGCATTTTCCCAAAAAGACTCTTAATAAGGCAAATACCGAAATGAATAAAAGCCTGAATCGTGTAAATGATTTGATTAAGGAGGCAAAACTGAGAAACAGAGAACAAGAACAGTATTATAGTTTGATGTTGGAACAGGTTGCCACGGGAATTGTGGTTATTAACGAGAACGGCAATGTGATGCAGGCAAATTCCGCAGCTAAAAATCTGTTGAATTACCAATCTTTCAACCATATAGAACAGCTGAAACGCGTTGATAACAATCTTTTTAATACATTTTATCGACTGAAAAACGGTGAAACACATCAGTTTTTGAAACTAACTTATCAAAACAATATTACACACCTCTCTTTGCGAGCTACATCTTTTATAAGTCATGGCGAAAATTTGCGAATAATCTCGGTACACGATATTAGTAACGAGTTGGATGCCAAAGAACTTGACTCATGGCAAAAACTCATCCGAGTACTGACACACGAAATTATGAACTCCATTACGCCCATTACTTCGCTAAGCGAAACACTGTTGCGTTATTATATTTTTTCGGATAACTTGCCCGCAAACGTGAACGAAAAAACCATAGCCAACACCATAAAAGGATTGGAAGTTATAAATGAACGTGGCAACGGATTGATTCGTTTCGTGGAATCGTATCGCAAATTGACCAAACTTTCAAAACCTCAGCTACAAACCATTGTGCTGAAAAAATTTGTGGAACATCTTTTAACGCTGCTATCCAACGAAGAAAACTTCAACAGAATTACACTCTCGGTAAATATTCATCCGGAAGAACTTAGCGTGGAAGCCGACGAAGCACAACTGTCGCAAGTATTTATCAATTTAATTAAAAATGCTATGCACGCGGTGGAAAATGTAACTCTTCCGCAAATAGATATTTCTGCAAGGAAGAAAGATGACGGGCACACACAAATCTATGTTCGAGATAATGGCGTGGGTATTCCTTCCGAAATAATTGAGCAAATATTTATTCCTTTTTTCACGACAAAAGAAAACGGTTCGGGTATAGGGTTGAGTCTGTCTCGTCAAATTATGAAAAATCACGGCGGAAGTATCGATGTGCACTCTTTATCCGGGAATACTGTGTTTACGTTGAATTTGTGAATAGTGAATGGTGGATGTGAAAGTTATTCAGGTTTAAGGTTAAAAGTTATGGAGTACCGATTGGCTTACCCTGTCATTTCGAACGCAGTTAGAATTCTGTTTTGGTCGTTGTTTTGGAACACCAACGCTGATTGATAATTGATTTCACGCAAAGTTCGCAAAGTAAAAACGCAAAAAACGATAAGTTTTTTGTATAAAAGGTTTATGATTTAAGGTTCAAAAATCTGAACTATCAATAATTTATCATTTATCACTTATCATTAATCACAAATATAATTCTCACTGCGTTTGAAATGACAGTAATAAAAATCACCAATATCCACAATATGAAATAGTTTAATATTAGTGTCTTTACAATGCTAATAATTGCCTAAAATCGTTTGTTATAAATCACTTCAAAGCAAAATAAAAATATTTGGCGAAGAGCAATAATCAAAAATAAACCCATGTAAACAAATTTTCGGCATTTTACATTGTAAATTATCCATATAAAAACGTTATATTTGCAGAAGAATCAAATTTATTATTATAAATCTTTATATAGAATGAAAGTAAAACCTTTTAGAGGCGTACGTCCGCCCAAATCATTAGTTAAAGAAGTGGCATCACGTCCTTATGATGTGTTGAACTCTGACGAAGCTCGTGAAGAAGCAAAAGGCAACGAAAAATCGTTGTACCGAATCATCAAACCCGAAATCGACTTCCCCATAGGAAAAGATGAGCATGATGAAGATGTATATGTAAAAGCAGCCGAAAACTTCAAAATGTTTCAAGAAAAAGGATGGTTGGTACAAGACGACAAAGAGATGTACTACGTGTATGCACAAACCATGAACGGTAAAACCCAATATGGTCTTGTAGTTGGTGCATACGTGGATGACTATATGACCGGAAAAATCAAAAAACACGAATTGACACGTCGCGACAAAGAAGAAGACCGTATGAAACACGTGCGTGTGAACGATGCCAATATAGAACCGGTATTCTTTGCATATCCCGAAAGTCAGGAACTGAGCGCAATAGTGGAAAAAACAACCTCTAAAACGGCAGAGTACGACTTTGTATCGGTAGATGGCGTAGGGCACCACTTTTGGGTTATCTCGGACGATGCGGATATTAAACGCATTACCGAAATATTCGCATCTTTCCCGGCTATGTACATTGCCGACGGACACCACCGTTCGGCTGCCGCTGCTTTAGTGGGTGCGGAAAAAGCAAAAAACAATCCAAATCACAAAGGCGATGAAGAATATAACTACTTCATGGCTGTTTGCTTCCCCGATAACCAATTGACTATCATCGACTACAACCGTGTAGTAAAAGACCTTAACGGTTTGTCGGACGAGGAATTTTTGGCAAAACTGAAAGAAAACTTTATTGTGGAAGAAAAAGGAGCCGATATTTACACGCCCAACAAATTGCACAACTTTGCAATGTATCTTTCGGGCAAATGGTACTCATTGACCGCCAAAGAAGGAACGTACAATGACAACGACCCTATCGGAGTATTAGACGTAACCATCTCTTCAAATCTTATTTTAGATGAAATATTGGGAATTAAAGATTTACGTTCGGATAAACGTATCGATTTCGTAGGAGGTATCCGTGGTTTGGGCGAGTTGAAAAAACGTGTAGATAGCGGCGAAATGCGTGTTGCTTTGGCTCTTTATCCGGTTTCTATGAAACAATTGATGGATATTGCCGATACCGGTAACATAATGCCTCCAAAAACCACTTGGTTCGAACCTAAATTGCGTTCGGGATTGGTAATACATAAGCTATCGTAATTAATTGATAGCAAAACAAATATTTTTATAGAGACGTGATTATTCGCGTCTCTATCTTTATAAATACTCAAAATAAGAAAAACACCGAATTAATACTATTTAACCCGAATCGATGCAGTTTTTTTCATGAATTGTCTCAAAATAAATATTTGATATAACACCTTACGGCAGTAAGAAACTAAATATATTAAAACACAAAAAACCGAACTGCATTATCTGCAATTCGGTTTTTACATACCACTTCGGTTATCCGAAGTTTTATTTCATTTCAATCTCTTCTTTCAGGTCTATTTCGTTGTTTTCTCTGTCATAAAAAGCGTATTGCAAGAATCCCAAACTTTGGTTTGGTACTACTTTCATTGAGATGCCATACTTCTTTTTCCACTTAAAACCTAAAGAAAACAGACCTTTGTTTACATAAGCCGCCACATACGGATGTATATGCAGACTAAATTTCTTCACTTTTAGTTTGTTTGCCAAATAATCGATTTTACCTTCTATAGTGTCGGTAAACAGAATCGATGATTTAATTTTTCCTTTACCAAAGCAAGTGGGGCAAGACTCGCTGGTAGCTAATTCCATTTCGGGTCGCACGCGTTGACGTGTGATTTGCATCAAACCGAATTTACTTAATGGCAGAATTTTGTGCCTTGCTCTATCGGATGATAATAACTCGTTCATTTTTACGAACAGATTGTTTCGGTGTTCGCCTGAGTTCATATCGATAAAGTCTATAACAATTATTCCTCCCATATCTCGCAAACGCAATTGACGTGCAATTTCTTCTGCAGCAGCAACATTCACTTCATACGCGCTCTCTTCCTGTCCGAGTGATTGTTTATTTCTGTTACCGCTATTCACATCAATTACATGCAGTGCTTCAGTGTGCTCTATGATGAGGTATGCACCGTTTTTAAATGTTACGGTTTTGCCGAATAGCGATTTTATCTGTTTTGTGATTCCAAAATTGTCTAATATTGGAAGCGACCCGGTGTAGTGTTTTACTACATTTTTTCTTTCGGGAGCAATTAGTGTAACGTAGTTTTCAATCTGTTTTGCTACATCTGTGTCGTTGGTATGGATTTGCTCAAACGAGGTGTCGAAAATATCACGCAACAATCCTACCACACGTACTGTCTCTTCAAAAACTAATGATGTAGGTTTTGCTCTGGATATTTTTTCGGCTGTATCTTCCCAACGTTTTATCAAAACTTTCAGCTCTGCATCAAGCTCTGCCACTCTTTTATCTTTGGCGTTGGTGCGGATAATAACACCGAAATTTTTTGGTTTGATGCTTTGAACAAGTTTGCGCAGGCGTGCTCGCTCCTCGCGTGATTTGATTTTTTGTGACACCGATACACGGTCGATAAAAGGAATCAGCACCATGAAACGACCGGCAAATGATATTTCGGCAGTCAACCGCGGACCTTTAGTTGAGATAGGTTCTTTGGCAATCTGCACCAATACATCTTGACCTACTTTCAGTTTGTCGGAAATAGAACCCTCTTTTTCGATTTCCGGCAAAAGTTTCATCTTTTGCAGTTGGGGTTTCTTTTTTTCCTGACTTGCCTTTAGATAACTCGAAACTGAGTCAAATTCTGCTCCTAAGTCTAAATAGTGAAGAAAAGCGTCCTTTTTGTGTCCCACATCTATAAATGCGGCATTTAGAGCAGGCATTAACTTTTTAACCCTGCCCAAATAGATGTTACCTACAGAGTATGACTCGCCTTGGCTTTCTTGTTGTAGTTCAACAAGTTTCTTATCTTCTAATACAGCCAATGTCACCTCTTTATCTTGAACATCTACTACAAGTTCGCTTATCAAAATGTCAATTGTTTAATAAAATTTCAAAATCTAAACTCCCATTCCGCTGAATAGGCACATTGTGTTCTCTCGAACATTTCTTGCTTACGATTATATACAAAGAACAAACCTAACAATTTTTTAAGTTTGTTCCTGTATATATATTAGGTTTAAAACCTTAAAAGACTATTTTTTCTTTTTATGTCTGTTTTTCCTTAGTCTTTTTTTCCTTTTGTGGACAGACATTTTATGCCTTTTTCTTTTTTTTCCGCTTGGCATATTCTTTCTCCTTATCTATTAAAAAATTATTGATTATATTTTATTTTGTTCTTTTACCTGTGCTACAAATGTTTTTGCCGGTTTAAATGATGGAATATTGTGCTCCGGGATAATGATGGTAGTGTTTTTAGAGATATTACGCGCCGTTTTTTGTGCTCTTTTCTTAACGATAAAGCTACCAAAACCTCTCAAATATACATTTTCATCATTTGCCAATGAATCCTTCACAACTTCCATAAAGGATTCTACTGTAGCTAAAACTGATGCTTTGTCAACACCCGTATTTTTAGCAATTTCGTTTACAATGTCTGATTTAGTCATTTTTATTTTGTTTTTAAATTAATAAATTTATTGTTTCTAAAATTTTGGATTGCAAATATATAGCTTTTTTTTTTACGTAAGAAATAATTAGCACTATATTTTAATTTTTTTCTTTATTTTTCGCTTTACACCCATGATTATAAGCATATTTGAATTATAGTATGTGTAATTTTTGCAACAATCGATAAATAATAAGTGTTTTCAAATAATCGGCAAAAACGTGTGATTTATGCACTTTTTTATCCTTAAATAATTGTTACCTCCGAAAAATACATTATCTTTGTTATGTTAAGATTATTGAATTATTAAATTAAAAAAAAACAGTTATGTCGGTAAATAAAGTTATTTTAGTAGGAAATGTAGGAAAAGATCCTGAAGTTAGGTATTTTGACAACGACAATGCTAAAGCAAGTTTCTCTTTGGCAACAAGAGAGAGAGGCTATACAACCTCTAACGGAACACAAATTCCTGAGCGTACCGAATGGCACAACATCGTGTGTTGGAGAGGATTGGCTCAAATTGTGGAAAAATTTGTAAGAAAAGGCTCTTTATTATACATCGAAGGAAAAATCCGCGTTCGTTCTTATGATGACCAAAATGGTATAAAACGTTATATCACAGAGATAAATGCAGAAAATATAGAAATATTGGGAAAAAGAGCATCTTCAAACGATAACAGCGATGATATATCAAATTCTAAACCTGCAGATTATGATATGTCTGCCGATTTTTCCGATAATTCGGAAGTAGATGATTTGCCGTTTTAAAAAAACATTGTAATTTTGCAGAGAATGTTTTGGTCTAATTCCGATCAGAGCATTCTCTTTTTGTTTCACTAAATATCAGACAATTTGGATCCTGACCTTTCTACGCTTATTCAATCGGACATAGCGATGTTTTCGCTATCCGCTACTCATTTTATACTATTGGGTATCACAATTATACTCGCAATCATAGATATCATAATATCCGGCTCGGAGGTTGCCTTTTTTTCATTAAGTCCTTCCGATATCGAAAAACTAAATACCGATACCGATAACAAGTCGATTAGAGTTTCAAAACTTATTCGAAATCAAGATAAGTTGATGGCATCGCTCATTGTTGCCTACAACTTTCTGAATATTTCCATTGTAGTACTTTCATTCTATTTGCTCAATTTAATTCCGTTTTTCAACGGTGCGACCAATCGATTGCTTCTTGAAATTGTTGTTATTGTAACATTTCTGTTGTTTTTTGTGGAGATAATACCTAAATCGCTTGCATCAAATAATTCTTTGAAATTTTCTAAAAGACATGCTCTTTTTATACAGATAATACACTCTATTCTAAAGCCTGTTTCCACATTATTGGTACGAACAAGTAAAATGTTTAGCAAAACTATTATTAAAAAAAGGTACGAAATATCTATGGATGAACTTTCCAAAGCTTTGGAGATAACATCCAATCAGATAAATCATGAGCATGAAAAGGATATGTTAGAGGGTATTATCCGTTTCAAAGACAAGGAGGTAGAAGATATTCTTGTTTCTCGAACCGATATGGTAGCCATCGAAATGAACACTCTTTTCAGAAATGTGATAAAATTCATTGTAGAAGCCGGATTTTCGCGTATTCCCGTTTATGAAGAGAGTCCCGATAATATTAAAGGTATTCTTTATGTGAAAGATTTGCTGCCACACCTTAATAAAGCTGACAATTTCAGATGGCAATCGCTTATCAGACCTGCATATTTTGTACCGGGAACAAAACGAATCGACGATTTGCTGGAAGAGTTTAGGGCAAACAAAAATCACATGGCTATTGTGGTTGATGAATATGGCGGTACAACCGGAATTGTTACTATGGAAGATATTTTGGAAGAAATTGTGGGGGATATTAGCGATGAGTACGATGAGGAGGAGAAACCCTCTTACGTGATTGCTCCCGATGGTTCTTATATTTTTGAGGGAAAAACCAATCTGGAAGATTTCTTTAAAATAACAGGAGTACCGGAAGCCGATTTCGAAGATATTATAGATGAGGTTGATACCGTTGCCGGCTTGATGTTGGAAATGAAAGAGGATTTTCCGAAACGAAAAGAGATTATAGAATACAAAAAATATACTTTCCAAGCCGAAGAAATGAACAAGAGAAGGATTGTGAAAGTGCGTTTTTATTTTCCAAAAGATGAGGTTGACGGCTAATATCTATTCCCTGAGAAACAGTTTTTTAATCCTGTTTATTGTGGCATTTTTCGGGTGCGACAATAGTTATACACCCAAGCCGAGAGCTTTTTTCAGAATAGATGTTGATAATATAGGTTATGTTCCTTATTTTGATGAGCAATTTTCTTTTTTAGTATCGGATAGGGCGGAGGTGTACGAAAAGCAATCACCACAAAACGAAAAATGGATAAATGTAGTATATCCCGATTTCAAAGCTACACTATTTCTTACCTATATTGCAGTTGAAGAGAGGTCAATGCAAGCTCTTTTAGAAGATAACAGACAACTTTTATCTGCACATACCAAAAAGGCATACGAGTTTCAAGATATGGCTTATAGTGACACAGTAAATCGTAAATTTGGTTCTCTATACAAGATAAAGGGAGACGTAGCTACGCCGTTTCAATTTTATATCACCGATGGAAATCGCAAATTCCTGAGAGGTTCACTATATTTTGATTATGAGGCAAAAAGGGACTCTGTTCTTCCTGTATTGGATGTTTTGGAGCAAGATTTATCGGAATTATTTAACAGTTTAACCTGGAAATAGATGTTACAAAGGAAAGAGAATTTTGATGATGGGGCAGTTTTGGGTGTATGGTCGATAACAGAATCAATTGCTGAATTGATAGATTTACTTCCGAAGAGCCAGCAACTATATGCACGGGAAAATATTGCCAATATTAAATCTAAACATCGTATTCTTGAGTGGCTTGCAACAAGAGTCTTGTTATTCAATCTGTTAGGAGATGAGAAAACGATTGTGAAAAACAGTGTTGGGAAACCTTATCTTTCAGACAATTCATTCAATATCAGCATTTCGCATACCAAGAACAAATTAGTAGCTATTTTACTTCACAAACAGCGTGTTGTTGGGGTAGATATTGAAGTTATTTCGGATAGAGTAACGAATATTTTTAATCGATTTATTTCCGAAAAAGAGTTTACAGATACCACACAGACAACTATTCACCAACTATTACATTGGTCTGCAAAAGAGGTGATGTTTAAAATGATGAACGAGAACGAGATAAACTTTAAAGAGCACTTATTTATTTCTCCGTTTTATCCACTAAAAAAAGGAATTATGACAGCTCAAGAGTTTAAAACCGAAAGACGACAATTATTCCGAATTTATTACGAAGTTCATCCTACTTATGTACTTACTTGGGCGGTGTGTTGATAGCTGTTAGCCCAAATATTATAATAATTGAGTCTTGCGTCTTTGATATTATATGATTTAGTCTTGTGTCTTTCAAAACAAATATTGGTGTCCGGTAAAACTTTTATCGCCATATAAACGGCTTGCATTTGCTGATTCTATGTAGGAGAAAATCTCTTTTTTAAGAAGCAAGTTCCAAATACCTGATAATCTACAAATTTCATCAGCTATCCGTTAAAAATAGCCATAAAAACCTCTTTAAGTATCTCCTATTTTATTATTGTTGGTAAAAGCGGACGCTAATTTTATGCTGTTTTGAGTTTTAGTGGACAGCAATAATTTTGTTTACTAAGTTCATGAATTTTTTGTTGATCTAATGTACTTTATGTCGAGAAAACACAAGAAGTTCAATAGTCGGAAATGATCTGTTTTTTTTGAATGTGCAGTCATCCACATAAATAAACTTTCAACAAACCCCGTATTCTGACGCAGATAAACTAATCTTGCGGTTAATTGTTATATAGATGCATTCACTAAAGAAAACCAATAATGGAAATAATAAATAAATTAAACGACAAAAAAGGCAGTTTTGTCATTTCCAAAAACGAAATACAGATAGCCGAATTAGATTATTGCATTGAGAATAAAATCATTAACGCCTATCACACCGGTGTTAATCCCGAATACGAAGGACAAGGTCTTGCCGGAGAATTATTGAATGAATTGGTTGATTTTGCTCGTAAAAATGGATTTTATATTCTTCCTTCCTGTTCCTATATTTTGACAAAATTCAAAAGAAATCCCGATATGTATGCCGATGTATGGTATCGCACCGAAGACGAACCTATCGGCGATACGTGTGGTTTACAGCCACGTATATAATATTTTCAAAAAGAGAATTAGCACCATAACCTTAGAGGTCAGCAGTCTCAGAAGTAAAGCACATCACTATGTTGTCATACTGAATGGAACTTTTAGCGGAATGAAGTATCTGTTTTTTTGGATACTGGACACAAGAGCCAAGACTTTTTTGATGCGTTTACTGCCAAAAGATAATAGCTAAAAGAATAGATTTCTCACTTCGTTCGAAATGACAGAGAGATGTTTATGATTTGGGTTCGCTGCTAACAGCTAAAAGCCAAGAGCTTATAAGATAGATTCTTCACTTCGTTCAGAATTCGCAGAATCGCCCTTAGGCAATGACAAAAACGAACGAATGTTGGACTTCTTTTAAGGGTTAAACAATACAAACATTAATTTAAAAAAATATGAACGATTACACCGCACAATGGACAGAGGAACACGAACGTGTTCTTGGTATATTCCGTAAAACCGAGATGGAAGAAAAACTCAAATGGGGAATACCTATCTTCACGTACAATAAAAAAAATGTGGCTGCCGGTTATGGCTTCAAAGACCATTACGCTGTGTGGTTTCACGATGGAGTTTTCCTTGACGACCCTCATGGAAGGCTGGTTACGGCAACGGAGGGCAAAACAAAAGCGTTACGTCAACTTCGATTTACTAAAGAGGAAGGAATAGATGAAAATCTGATTCTGTTTTATCTCAATCAAGCCATTAAAAATGCAAAGGAAGGCAAAACGTGGAAACCGGAGAGAACAAAGGCAGAGACGCTGAAAATTCCAACCCTGCTTCAACAAGTTCTTGACAAAAATCCTAACCTCAAAGATAATTTCGAGGCACTTACTCCTTTTCGCAAGAAAGAATATATTGCCTATATAGCTGAAGCCAAACAGGAAAAAACAAAACTTGCCCGTTTAGAAAAAATAAAACCGTTACTATTGCAAAAAAAAGGTCTAAACGATACATACAGATAATTCACGGCAACAGGCATTTATAATAAACTTTATTTTGAAAGTATTATATGTATATTCGTTTTTGTTCCTAAGTGTAACTGTTTTTAGGTTTTGAACAGGGACTAACAGCTTAAAGTTCGTTCGTCACTTTGATAAGAGTTTGTAATTATTTTTCCTTTCGTTTATCAACACAACAAACCGCATGTAGCGGTTAGTTGCAGTGTCCAGAAGCAACACAGGAAATTCTTTCAGGAATGATTGCGGATAATCATAAAAATTATATTATTTCTATTTCAGAGAGATTGAAATTATATAAAAATGTAATATATCATGTTGAACGAAGAGGAATATCTGTTTTTTGTCAGTTCTGAACTTCTAATTGATTCTCGGTAACCTGTTTACTCGTCTGCACTTAAACTTGTTCACTGAATGTCATTTCAAAATAAAATGAAAATGTTTATCGAACAGTAATGTTTATTTTTTAACTTTGTACGCTTCTAATATACCAAACAAAGATTTGCTCTTATATGAAAAAAAATATTATATCCATATTAATCATAAATATAATAGGTATAATGAGTTCATGTATATTGGCACAAACGTTTTCGTTAAATGAAGGTTGGCAATTCTCGCAAGCCGAAAAAAACGAGTGGCGTGATGCTCTGGTTCCCGGCTCCGTACAGTTAGATTTGATACGCCATGGAGTGTTGCTCAATCCATTTTATGGAACTAATGAATCTAAAATTCAATGGGTTGAACGTGAAGATTGGGATTTTAAAAAAACATTCACAGTTACCGCAGAGCAACTTAAACACGATGATGCTTTCATTTTCTTTGAAGGATTGGATACTCATGCCGATGTTTTCCTTAACGGTTCACGCATTTTGCAATCGGAAAATATGTTTGTAGGACACAAAGTTTCGGTAATAAAATCACTTCGTGAAGGAGACAACAATCTATATATCAGGTTTTACTCCCCTATAACTCGCATGAATCCGGCACGAATTACTACCGGATACGAATATCCTACCGGAAACGACCATGCCGATGAAAAAGTAAGTGTTTACAATAGAAAAGCACCCTATCATTTTGGTTGGGATTGGGGAATACGTATTGTGCAAATTGGTATTTGGAAACCTGTATCAATTACTTTTTATGATAAAGTTCGAATAGATGATTTTCACATAAAACAGACTTCGGTTACAACTCAAACGGCTAAAATAGAGAATCAGATAGAAGTTTTCTCTGTTGCTAACGAACCCATAAATGCAGCCGTTATCGTTGAATATGGACTAAAAGATAACACAACAAATACGGTATCAAATACAGCATTGCTTAGTTCCGGTAAGAATTTAGTTACCATTCCATTGGAGATAATCAATCCAAAACTGTGGATGCCCATTCACATGGGAGAGCAATCATTATATAATTTTACTGTAAAAATATTTATTGATAACCAATTAATTGCAGAAAAATCACACAGCATCGGTTTACGCTCCGTACAATTGGTTCAAGATAGTGATGAACATGGTCGTTCGTTCTATTTTGAAGTAAACGGCATACCTGTTTTTGCAAAAGGAGCCAATTATATTCCGGGCGAAATATTCACAAGTAAACAAGATGCCGATTATTATAAGAATATTTTCGACCAAATGGAGTCTGCCAACATGAATTTTGTTCGTGTTTGGGGAGGTGGCATTTATGAAAACGAAGAGTTTTACCGCAATGCCGATGAACGTGGTTTTTTGGTATGGCAAGATTTTATTTTCGCATGCACCCCCTACCCTTCAGACGATATTTTTCTAAAAAATGTTGAGAATGAGGTTATTTACAATGTCAAACGTTTAAGAAATCACGCATCGTTAGCATTTTGGTGTGGCAACAACGAAGTGGAAGAAGGGTTAAAGTTTTGGGGATGGCACAAACAGTATCCTCTCGAAGTAATGCAGTCTTGGTTTGCAGGATATGATAAAACTTTTCGCCAATTAATTCCAAGTTTGCTCTACCAATTCGACGGAACTCGCAGCTACACACACGGTTCGCCATATATTCCAAACTGGGGCAAACCCGAAACTTTCGCCGTAAGCGATGTTCACGATTGGGGATTGTGGTATGGACATCTTCCGTTCGAAGCTTTGGCTGACCGTTTACCTCGCTTTGCCAGCGAATTTGGATTTCAGTCGTTTCCCGAAATGAAAGTTATTCGCTCTTTTGCCCCCGAAGACCAATGGAATCCGGAAAGTGATATTATGAAAGTTCATCAAAAAGCATCTACCGGTAATTCACTCATCAAAAAGTACATGAACATGTATTATCATGAGCCGAAAAGCTTCGAGGACTTTGTTTATATAAGTCTCGTTATGCAAGGAAACGGCATGGAAGAGTCGGTTGAAGCCATGCGTCGCGGTCGTCCTTATTGCATGGGAGCACTTTACTGGCAGATAAATGATGATTGGCCTGTTGTATCGTGGTCAAGTATCGATTATTACGGAAATTGGAAAGCTCAACATTATCGTATGCGTAACGTTTTTGCACCGCTTGCATTAGGTGTTAAATTTATTGATAATAAGCTGAATTACTATACTATGTCCGATTATTTGACCGATGCCAATAATCTGCAATTAACCGTTCAAGTGGTAGATTTTACAAAAGGCGTTACAAGAGAGTTTACAGAAAATGTAAACGCTAAAGCTAATTCGAGCCAAATCGTAAAATCGTATAACATTAGTGAAATAATCTCGGAAGAAGGTAAATCGCACACTATGATTCGGGCATGGCTAAGTGACAACACCGGAAAAATTATTTCATCAAAAGACTATTTCTTCTATTGGCCCAACAAACTCAATCTACCTGAAACCAATGTTAAGACCTCGATAAAATATGCCGATGGCAAATATACGGTTACACTTACAAGTGAAAAGTTGGCAAAAGACGTATTCGTTGAAATTCCGATAATGGGCGCCAAGTTTAGCGACAATTTTGTAAATTTGCTACCGAATGAGAAAAAGGTTATCGAAATCACTTCGCCCGAATTAAGGGCAACAGATAAAACTCCAGTAACGGTAAAACACGTTAGAGAAACATATTAAATAACATTTTCGGCTTTCAGTAAACGATGGCTTTGCTTTCGTTATAGAAAATCGGATACGGACAAAGATAACCGCTTCTGTCCGTTTTGTAATTGTTTTGCACTACCAAAAGCAAGGTTTTTTGTTAAAATAACGTGAACTCGATATAATTAATTGCATCTATTTGATTGATAAATAAGCTAATAAGGTTGAGATGGTTTTGTGTCTTTTTTCTACTAAGGTTTTTTGTGTCAAAATAAGGTTTAAAAGAAACAATTATTAAAAAGGTAGATTCAACAAGCAAATGCAATTTTGTTGTTTACAAAGTTATAAAAGATTTTGAATGGTTGTTTGTAATTTAGATTTTTTCTTGGTCTTCTATTG
>JBGZFC010000034.1:0-6572 GCA_041846575.1 Bacteroidota bacterium | reverse complement strand
TAGATGGGTGTGCCGAAGCCTTGCAGCTCCCAGTTGCCGGGCACTTGGATGTCTTTCCAACCGGCGAGCGAGACGGCGGAGTCGGCGATGTTTTCGGGCAATTGTTTGTATCCTTCCACAAAGTAGAATTTCCACGTTCCGTTGAGCGGTATGTAGTATTTGCTATCTTCGAAACGTTTTTTCAATGCGTCCGCTTTCGTGTCGAAGGTCATAAACTGGGTGCGCGGATACTCTTTGTTTACTTGCACTACGCTGATGTCTTGCCAATAGGGTAGCGTTCGTCGCTTGGATACTTCCCGGTTTTCCTGCGCTTGCAGATTGTTTATAGATAACAGTCCGAAAAAACAAATGAATGATAATATTTTTATTTTCATTGGGTTACGGTTTATTTAAATATTTTTCTCAGATTACTTTTTTAATGTTTTTTTCTCCTCGCTTTTCAAGCGGCGTTCCACTTTTTTCACATCTTCGGCAGCGGGTAAATCTTCGGGAACGATACCTCTTTTCAGTAACATCTCCCGAACTGCTAAATTATTCTCAATGTGCTCTTTTTCTATTGGAGAAATGCCATGTAATTCTTTTGACTGAACATTTACCCCTGTCATTTCGGCTGCCAAATCTTTGGCTTTTATGCTGATTGTAGGCAAAAAGTCGGCAAGGGGACGTTTCTCGGGAGCACCCAGTTTTCGTTTAAATACTGCCGTACTCAACCGAAAGAGAGCTTGGTCACCTTTGGAACGGATAATGGCGAATCCTTTGTCATCGACACCCCTTTCATACAATATACCCGATAATTTTTTCTCCGTCTCTTGTAGTTTTGCACGGGCTTTTACTCGTTCCGATTCCAACAATCGTTTTTCCACCAATTCGGCACGACGTGTTTGCACGGCAAAATAATTTTGAGCAAAAGCGATTTGCTCTTTGCGGCTGTCGCCATTTTGTGCGATAAGATAGCAAGCGTAGCGAGTTAGGAGGATGTCATTTATCTCTTTTTCAGCGCCCTTTGGCATACTTATCGTTTTCCTGACGTCAGGAAAATGATAGATTGTTTCTTGCCCTGCATTTGCACAAGCATCTTTTGCCTTGGCAATCACATTTTCAAAGTTTTCCCATTTGCTGTAACCTAGCAGGTGTTGTAAATCGCGTGCGCTCCAGCACTCAACGCCTTCTACTTCGAGGACTGCCTGCTCGAATTGTTCGAACAAGGATTTTATTTCGGATGTTTTCATATCTATAATTTATTTCTTTTATGCTTTTATTTTTCTAAAAGTAATATAAGCGATAATAACAAAAAGTGATATGTAGCTGATATTTATATACTCTACCTTTTCCAAAAAGACAGTTGACTCTGAAAAATAGTCGTTTAGAGCTTTGTATATGGAATGATAAGGAACAAAATAAATATATTTCCATTGGTTGGCTATGAGTGCAAAAATAACGCAAAAAGAAACAAAACCAATAGGAATTACGAAGTTTTTGAAAAATATACTTATAACGTATTGAATGGATGCTATTGCCAATGTTGCAATGAAGATTTTGCTAAAAAATACCAATGAAATGAGCCTGACATCGAAGTCTTGAAAATGCAAATTTGGGATGAAAATACTGAAAACATATCCCGATACCATATAAGAAGCATAGGCAATCATTACCGATAGAAAAAGTGTTTCAGCTATGAATGCGATTTTTACCGAAAACAGCCGTAGTTTGCTTACAGGAAGCGTAAATAATTGTTTAAAGTTTTGCTGTCTGTATTCCATATCGCATAAAGAGTAGCAGAAAACGGCAATAACGAGCGGATAAAAAAAGGAATAGAATTGAAAAATGTATCGTCCGAGTAAAATAATCCATGGATTTACCGCAACCTCTTCTTGTGTGCGTATGTAATTATAGATGATATACACGTCCATTCCGATTGTTAGCACAAGAGGAAAGATTAATAATATCAGCGTGCCGATATTTCTTTTGGTTTTAAAATGTTCCGCTTTGAGTATGGATAGGAAAGAGATGTTCGTTTTCATTGTTGTCGTGAAATTAAGTTTAAGAATATTGACTCAAGGCTGTTCTCCTGAGAATCAATTGCATATATCTCTATGTTATTTTGGATGAGTGTTTTTATTATCCAATTATAATGTTCATCATTTTCGGATTCAATGCTGATTTGATTTTCAGAAATTATTTTACATGGGAGCGAATATGTCCTACAAATATTTTCTGCCGTTTTTACAGAGTTTGTTTTAATGATAATTTCACGTTTAATGGTAGCCATCAGAGTGTCTATATTACCTTGATAACAAATTTTCCCCTTATCTAAAATACCTATGTGAGTACAGATTTTTTCTATCTCGCTTAAAATATGACTTGATAATAAAATGGTTTTGCCCTCTTTTTTTAGGGCTAATATCATTTCGCGTACTTCGTGAACACCTTCAGGGTCGAGTCCGTTTAATGGCTCATCTAAAATCAATATATCTGGATTGTGAAGAATAGCCATGGCAATGCCGAGGCGTTGCTTCATCCCCAAAGAGTATTTTTTTACTTTTTTATTTCTGGCTACTTTTAGTCCGGATAGTTCCAAAACGTGTTCAATCCGCTGATTTCCGAATCCATAAATTAGTTCAAGGTATTTAAGATTTTCAAATCCTGTAAGCGACTCATAGAAACTTGGATTTTCTATGAGATTTCCAACGCTATGTAAGATTTCTAATCTATTTTTATGAAACTCTTTGTTAAAAAAGAAAATGGATTTGGGCTTGGCGTCCAAAAGTCCCAACAGAAGTTTAAGGGATGTTGTTTTTCCTGCACCGTTTTTTCCTAAATAACCATAGATGCTTCCAGATGGGATTGACAAATCAATTCCGTCTAATACTATTTGATTTTTATATTGGAATCTGAGGTTTTTAGTTTCGATGATATTCATACAAAATTCATTTTATAGGAGTAGGAGGAGTAACACTCTCATTATATATTATTAAGTCTGTCATCTTGTACCAGGGAGCATCAATATTCATAGCTTGATTAATACCTGAGACAAACCTTTTTTTCAGAAAAGAAGTTTGTGGAACTTCATTAAAATCAATATAAGCTTTTGTTATTTTGTCCTCATATAGTAGAAATTCCAATGATTTGTTACCAAGTTTATTAGAAAGGATACCGTTTTTTTCTTTTCTGCCGTATGATGTGAATGTAATTGAATAAATGGAGTTTCCAAAGTGTTCTTTTAAATGCTTTCCCATGGGTACGAAACTCCCCATGGTTGATTCACTTGCATAAAGACTGTGTAGATTAGCTGTCCAAACAATTATTTTTTTGTTTTTATATACGCTATCTGCCAACCAAATAAGGTTATCTGCCATCAGAGAATCGCGCAGTTGCATACGAGGAAGTTCACCTGTAGTATATTCCCAAATGCTTTCATAACGGTTTCTCATGTTGTGTACATATCTATAATACATTTCATCCTCATGTGTTTGTATTTTTTCTTTTATTCGAGCACAAATGATATCTAAATCCTTTAATATTAATCCTTTTTCTTCTTTAGATAGCTTTTCGGCTATGAATTTGAGGCTGTAACGACTTAGTTGATTTTTTATCTTGGCAAGATTTTTAAACTCGTTTAAATTTATCTGTTTTGATTTTAAGTATTTATCTAAATCTTGTATGCGAATACTGTCAGAGATATTTCCTGTAAATTGAATATCAAAACCATTTAAATAGATGGGTTTGTTGGTTTTGCGTGTTTGTTCATAGAAATTCCATATTGATTGACATTCAGTATTATTCCACCAGAAATCATATATTCCTGCACGTGGATTTAATACATCAGTTCCATTTTGATTTACTTTCCACATGTCGTATAAGCCTGCTTCATATAATACAACATCAAAATTGTGAAACGTGTATAAATATTGAATAATACATGCTTTTAAAGCAAAAGTGCTACCATCACTGTGTGTTTGTTCTCCCAATAACACGATTCGTTTGTCGTTTAATCTTTCGGAAAGAAAGGCTAATTCTTCTAAACAGCCATCATTATTTCTATTCTGAGGAATTGTGTGAGCATAGATTTTTATCTCCTGCTTTCTTGTTTCTAGATCCTCAGAAGAGGTATAATGATAGCCCAAATTGGCTATAAAGATAATTCCAATAACAACAATGATTAGTAGAACTCTATTTTTAAGCATTATGCTTTACTTTATTTCATCCAACAGTTTGTTTGCTAATCGGCTTGCTCCAATTCTGAAGAGCTCTTTATTCGACCATTCGTCGCCTAATGTATGTTTTACAAGTGTGTAGTATTTTACCGCATCTTCTACTGTGGAAACACCTCCCGATACTTTAAACCCTATTTTTTTGCCCGTTTTTCCGTAATAGGACTTGATGGCGCTACACATAGCGTAAGCGGCTTCCAATGAGGCTCCTTCGTATATTTTTCCGGTAGATGTTTTGATGAAATCGGCTCCGGAATAGATAGAGAGAATGGCTGCCTGATGAATTTTTTGCACATCTTTCAGCGCTCCTGTTTCGAGGATGACTTTGAGATGCGCCTCGTGGCAGGCTTCTTTTATCTCTATAATCTCCTCGCAAAGTTCTTCGTAGTCGCCGTTCAGAAACAAGCCCAAATTGAGTACAATATCTATCTCGTCGGCACCGTCGGCAACGGCAAGGGCTGTTTCGGCGATTTTCACTTCGGCAAACGTTTGCGACGAAGGAAATCCGCCCGCCACACAGGCAATGCGCACATCGGCGGTTAACGCCTCTTTCACGGTGGCGACAAAGTTGGGATATACGCAGATGGCGGCTACATTGCCCACTTCGGGATTTGTGCCCTCAAAAGCGTTTACGCGCTCGGTAAATTTCCACACATCCTCTTTGGTATCGGTGGTGTTGAGGGTGGTAAGGTCGATGCAGGAATAGAGTTTTTTATAGACTTCCTGCGTGTTGTTTTCGGCAAATTTTTCCGACAGCAGTTTGTTTACTTTTTCCGATACTTGTTCGTTCGTAAAAGCGAACGTGTGTTCTTTTAGGGCGGTTTGATATTTTGTAACCATTGTATTATTGTTTTTTTATTTGTTTTGATTGTTTATTTTCGGGTAAGTAATTGGTTGAGGAAATTACATTTTCTCCCGTTTCCAATTCCAATGCCCGGCGGGCATCTCCTGCGATTTGCTCCCCTTGCCCGCCTGCAGTTCGGTTTTACGGAAAACCTGCGGGATTTTTCTTTTTTACAATTTCGGTGGAGGCAGCCTCTCCCAACATCGGGAAGATAAGCTCCAAATCGCTCATCCGGTCGCCCAAGTCTTGATTTTTCAGACCCTTTGCCTCTTTGGGCGACGGAGCGGACTGCACGATGCGACGAAGCCCCTTGGCATCGGCTGCTTCTATCTTGCGGCCTTTACCATCGGCAGCAATCATTTCAACCGGGGTACAAGTTGTACCCCAGCCCGATTTCAATACTGCATCCCCCGAAAGCATTCTCCTTGTATATTGCTTAACGTCTGCACTATCCGTTAATACTTCCACCACATCTTGCACCGAAAAATACCGTTTTTCTTCCCGCTCATCCCATCCGGAACGGATTTGCTTCCGTTGAAAAAGGTTGACACTTGTTTTGTTTTTCATTGTTTCAATTTTTCATTGTTTCAATTTTTTATTGTTTATATGCCTTTCTTTATCTCTTTTCGTCTTTTTCTCGATATTTTTTTGGAGAGCGTCGGTCAAATCCACACCGGTTTGGTTGGCAAGGCAGATAAGCACCCAAAGCACGTCTGCCATTTCATCGGCGAGACTTTTGGACATATCCGACTTTTTGAACGATTGGTCGCCGTAAGTGCGTGCCATCACGCGGGCTAATTCGCCTACTTCTTCCGTGAGGATTGCCATATTAGTCAATTCGCAGAAGTATCGAACTCCGTACGTCTTAATCCATGTATCTACTTGTTGTTGAGCTTCTTGTAGGGTCATTTATTCTTTGTTTTTTGAATCAATCCAAATGGTTACGGGACCATCGTTTATTAGAGCCACTTTCATATCGGCGCCAAATTCGCCTGTTTTTACCTCTTTACCTAAATGATCCGAAAGTTTTTGACAAAAACGTTCGTAAACGGGTATGGATATTTCGGGTTTTGCAGCACGGATATACGATGGGCGATTGCCTTTTTTGGTACTTGCGTGAAGGGTAAATTGGGATACGACGAGGATTTCCCCTCCCATTTCCATAACCGATTTATTCATCACACCGTTTTCATCGTCAAAGATACGCAAATTGACGGTTTTTTTCACCAAAAAATCAATATCTTCTTTGGTGTCGCAGTCTTCGATACCGAGAAAAACCAACAAACCTTTTCCTATATTGCTTTTTGTTTTTCCGTCAATCGTTACAGATGCTTCGGATACGCGTTGAATAAGTAATCGCATAAGGTGTTAATAGTTTGTTTTTAGCCAATTCATCAGAAAGATGTCGTAAATTCGATATTCTTTATCCTCGGCATTGATATTCTCTAAAATCAGTTCTTTATCAATGAGCGACTTCATCAAACGTGTAGAATTTGAAGAAGTACCGATTCTATATT
>JBGZFC010000033.1:0-64382 GCA_041846575.1 Bacteroidota bacterium | reverse complement strand
TCGCGTGTAATACATCCGCCGGCAATAAGTGTCCAGTCAAGACCGACAAGATCGGAACGTTTTGAGGGTTTAAATCCTTCTGCAGTATAGACTAACTTTATGGGAATATCAAAGTCTCTATCTTTATAGTGGTATATTGGTACCTCTAACGACATGTGTCCGTGAAACAATGAAACAGGAATCTCCCCGTATTTAATAAAATCTGCAACTTGTGGAGTTGATTTGCCGAAATCTCCTTGCGATATAACAGAAAAGCTGTATAAAATAAAAATAAGAGTAAGAATTGTTGTTTTTCTCATAATGATAATTATCGTTTTTATTTTTAATGAATATCCGCAATCATTCCTAAATGATGTTATCGTGTTGTTTGTGAGCTATGGGGCTGGCTGTATCAAAAGCCCGACATTCGTTCGTTTTGTCATTGCCAAAAGGCGATTCTGCGAATTCTGAACGAAGTGAAGAATCTATATGGCTATCATTATTAGATACTTCATTCCGCTAAAAGCTCCATTCGGTATGACAACATAGTGATGTGCTTTACTTTTGAGACTGCTGCGTTGACAAACTGTGTAAATTACAACTACAAGTCTCTGCAACAGGGCGAACGGACTTAAAACCGTTAGCAACTGAGTGAACCCTGAAAGTAGTTGCATTTCGGAACAAATACGGATATACATATTATTTTTTTACTATTTTTTCTCCGATTAATTTTTCATTTACCTGTATATGCAAAATATAATTCCCCGATGCAAAATCGCTCATATCAATTGTTTTGTAGTGTATTCCCGCAGGCTTTGTTTCCGGTTCGGTTGCATACAGCAGTTGTCCCGACATATTATAAATGGCATATCGCATCTGAGCCGTACCGGAGATATAGTACTCAATATTCAGCTGACTATATACCGGGTTGGGATAGATATTGTAAGAAAAAGAGACATCGGGCACGGGCGGCTCTTCCGGATTTGTCTCCCCGCCATCGTTGTTGTGACCATCAATCAGATTCAGATAATCTTGCATAGCGACATTTGCCGTATCATTCTCTAAATAATGGTGCTCCTCGGGCGGGTAAAAAAAGGCTGTGGTAAAATATGTTTCTATACCTCTTTCGGTCAGCTCGCCGCTATGCACGGTTTCAAACACAGGATAACGATAGCCGGCGGCAAACCATTTATAGTTTTCCATTACCAATACGGTAGTGTCATTGTTGAGGCGGTAATTAATGGAGTCAATACTTATCGGGGTTATGGTGCTGTCGCTTGTTAACTCCATAATATCCAAAGGTGTTACATCCTGACAAATCAGTTTGGTATATTTTACACGCATAACATGTTTCAAGGTGTCTCTGTTGGGCAAAACAATCATTCCGTACGAATCTACAATGCTTTCGCTTGTTCCCATAGTAGAGAGATACAGCTCGTTGCAATACAATCCGTTTCCTTGATAATAACTTTGAGTTTTACTTTCGTACCGAATAGGGTATTTTAGAAGAAGTTCGGGAACAATGTTGTCTGTTTTGGTTGTGGGATTTTCAAATCCCCACAACAATAAAGAGTCGTTGCGTGTCTGATAATAGTATTGGGTGCTGTGTTCGATGCCCACTATTATTGAATCGGATTCTTGACTGTAGGTGTATATTAGCGTGTATTTTTCATCTATAGGATTAAGCTTGCCAAAGTCCCATAACACGTTTTCGCCAGACCTGCCGGGTGCTTTATAATCTACTTGCTGCTTTACAATTGTATCATTGGCTCTGTAGCTAACCAGATTGCCGTGCAATATTTGTTGAGCGACAAGGTTGTTAAACATATTCAACAAAAGCAGAATAATAAAAAGTTTAATTTTCATAACAGTATAGAGTGTTTTTTAATTTTTCGGCAAAAGTAGTATTATACGAAGAGAAAGGCAAATAAATTTCAAAAAAAAAAAGACATTTTTTAATAAAAGTGGACTTATAGGTCAAAAACAGCCTACTTTTTGACCTATATACCGTATTTCATCTATTTTGTATATCAAAGGATTACATCTTAACCCTTGACAACTTCATCTATGTTTGATATTTATTTATCTATTGATTCTAAGTCTCTGATTATCTTATTTATTACTTCTCTTAATGTTTTTGTCTCTTTTCCATTTATTTTTTATGCTACGATAATAAAATGTTCGTCGAAAGAATTTAATCTTTTGGGTTCACGAGGATAGATTGTTAAGGGACTATCAAAGATAATTACAAGTAGTCCGTGTTGAGGATGGCTCTTCTTTTAGATATTCTATGAATAACCAAATAAGTTTGTATAGTTTTCTCCAAACCATTGGCGGGAGTTACTATGAAACACCTCTTTTGAGCCGAGATAAATGTGAAATAATGGAGATGATTTTGGGTATAAATGCAGATAATCATTTCTTAATCTGTAGTATTATATCGAATCATTGCTGTCTGATAACCGCAGCAAACTGATTGATAATCAGCAAAATTTAGTATGACAAGCTCCTATGTCAGAGAAACAAATGCAATAGTCTGAATTTCAAATGGTTGCAAGGCAATCTTGTTTTTTATCGGACAATAATAATATCGAATAATCAAAATTTTTGTAAAATATTTTTTTTGTGTGTATTTTCAAAAGGCTTTGATGCTGTTTTCTTTCTGAATTGCCGATATTACTGCTGAATGTTAGCAAATGAATTTCTTTTTGTTACTTTTGTATTTCAGAACTGAAAACTAAAAACAAAACCCAGAATGTCCAAAACCTGTCAACTTACCGATTTTCTTCCCACCACTCAAAAAGAGATTGATTTGAGAGGCTGGGACGGAGTGGATGTCGTGTTTTTTTCCGGCGATGCATATATCGACCACCCGTCGTTTGGAACGGCGGTTATAGGGCGATTGCTGGAGAGTCTGGGGTTGCGTGTGGCTATTGTGCCGCAACCGAATTGGCGAGACGATTTGCGAGATTTTAAGAAGTTGGGAGCCCCACGTATGTTTTTTGCCGTTACTGCAGGCGTAATGGATTCTATGATAAATCGCTATACCGCCAATAAGCGATTGCGTTCTGCCGATGCTTACACTCCCGACGGACGAGCCGATATGCGTCCCGACAGGGCGACAACGGTTTATTGCAATATTTTAAAGAAACTCTACCCCGATACTCCGATAATTATCGGTGGAGTAGAGGCGTCGTTGCGACGTGTTACGCACTACGACTATTGGGATGATTCTCTTCACAAAACTATTCTTGCCGATACCGGAGCCGATTTGTTGATTTACGGAATGGGCGAACTGCCTTTTAAACAGGTTGTTCGTGAGATGCAGAACGGAAAATCGGTATCGGAAATTAGGGATGTACCGCAAACAGCCTTTTTGGCAGATAAAGACAGGTTACCAGAAAACAAAAAGGGAAGCGATATTCGTCTTTTTTCGCATGAAGAGTGCCTGAAAGATAAGTTGAAACAGGCAAAAAACTTTCGTGTGGTGGAAGAGCAGTCCAATCTGATGCATGCTTCGCGTATTTTGCAGGATGTCGGCGAGCAAACGTTGGTGGTAAATCCTCCATATCCGCCAATGGATGAGTCGGAGATAGATGCTTCTTTCGAGTTTCCATACACCCGACTGCCACATCCAAAATACAAAAACAAGGTTTTATCGGCGTATGAGATGATAAAATTTTCGGTAAATCTGCATCGGGGATGTTTCGGAGGATGTGCTTTTTGCACTATTTCGGCACATCAGGGCAAGTTTATCGCTTCACGCTCCAAGAATTCTATTCTCGAAGAGGTAAAAAAAATCACCGAAATGCCCGATTTTAAAGGATATATCAGCGATTTGGGCGGACCTTCGGCAAATATGTACAAAATGGGCGGACGAGATTTGACTATTTGCGAAAAGTGCAAACGTCCGTCATGTATTTTTCCGAAAGTGTGTCCTAATTTGAATATCGACCACTCGCCGTTGTTGGATATTTATCATTCGGTAGATGCACTGCCTGAGGTAAAAAAATCTTTTATCGGGAGTGGGGTGCGTTACGATATGCTGTTGCACAAAAGCGACGATAAGAAAGCGAACGAATCAACGCAACAATATACGCGCGAACTTATAGAAAAGCATATTTCCGGAAGATTGAAAGTGGCTCCCGAACACACATCTGAAAGAACGCTAAATATCATGCGTAAGCCATCGTTTCGCATGTTTTACGATTTCAAGCGCATCTTCGATGATATAAACCGGAAACAAAATCTTAATCAACAGATTATTCCCTATTTTATCTCGTCGCACCCCGGTTGCACGGAAGAAGAAATGGCAGAGTTAGCATCGATTACCAAAAATCTGAATTTTCGTTTGGAGCAAGTACAGGATTTCACGCCTTCGCCCATGACTCTTGCTACCGAGATGTACTATACCGGTTATCATCCCTACACATTGGAACGAGTCTATACCGCTAAAACTCAACAAGAGAAGTTAGCTCAACGACAATTTTTCTTTTGGCACGACCCCAAAAACAAGGGACAAATAATCGCTAAACTGAAACGCATTAATCGTCCTGATTTAATCAAAAAACTCTACCCTAAAGGTTAAACAAGGTTAAAGTTGCAAAAATCTCATTTTTCAATGCAACGTTTTGGTGTTTTTCACATCTTATACATACAAAACAACACCACTTATGAGAAAGTTTAATTTTTTTATCGCGGCTTTATTATTATGTATCTCTATCGTTTTGACCTCCTGCGATGATAAAGAGGGTCACTCTTTGGGTCATTTTAAATTCGATATTGCTACAGTTGACTCGCTGAGTCATAACACTTATGCTTTGATATTGGACAATGGAGACAGGCTTTGGCCCGCCGCTTTTGATGTGCCTTATTTGCCCAAATCTAATCAGCGAGTATTTGTAAACTATACCATCCTGTCCGATCAACAAGGAGAGTACGCGCACTATGTGAAGATTAATGATATATGGAATATTTTGACAAAGAACGTCATAGAATTGAATGATACTAATGCCCACATTATAGGTAATGACCCTATAAAATTGAATAGTATGTGGATAGGAGGCGACTACTTGAATGTAGATCTTATGTTTAATTATGGAGGAGTGCGACCACATCTGTTCAATCTGGTTAATAACAGATTAGAGCCTGGTGATGAGAATAATGATGTTGTTGAGTTGGAACTTAGACACAATGCTTACGGGAGCCAAAATATGGAATTATTCGAGGCTATTGTATGCTTTAATCTAAAACCTTTTAGGCAAGAAAATGTGGACTCTGTAAAATTTTCGATAAAAGTAATGGATTGGGATGGAGTGAAAAATATTGATTTGGTTTATAAATACGGGCATGTTACCGATTATAAGGAAACAGCACAGATGCCAATTCCGGTAATTACCTCAACCGAATATATGTAATAACTTGAAACTATATATTAGTTCTATTTCTTATATGACTTTTTGATTTTCCAATGACCGACAGTACCCTGCGAAGAGTTCTGTCGGTTGACTTTTTGTCTCAATTTATCAAGAAGAGTCATGTTGATACACTTTTTTGCTTCAATCTGCGTTTTGTACTAAAAAGAAACTGTTATGAATAGAATAAAATTTATACTTATTATATCGCTATTGTTATCTCTGTTCTCTTGCGTAAAGGAGGAGGAGATATATACTATACCTTATGCCTATGTCAACTTTAAGATAAATATCAACGGGTTAGATTCCGATTTAACACACTTTTCATACAAAACTTTTACAGAAGGAAGAACTATCGGAGAAAGTACCGGATTCGCCGGGTTGCTTATTTTTAGAGACAGTAACGGAGATATTTTTGCTTTCGACCTCTGTTGTCCACATGAATGTTCAAAAGATGTTAGGATTGTTCCGTCCGATAATGGAGAGGCAGCCTGTCCTGCTTGTAAAAGAAGATATATTTTTTGGACAGGAACAGGACATTGCGATCAGGGAGGTTCTCCATTGCAAAAATACGCAGTTTATGGAAGCACAAATCCGGGCGTGTATCATATAAGAAACAGATGAAATACATATTGAGCTCAGACTATATTATTCATGGTTTGAACTGCTTCCTACACCCGACATCAACCATCCGACTTATTTTTTTAATTTTATTCCGATGAATAATGCAGGATAAATTGTATTTTTGTACTCCTTATAATTTTTTTGAATGAAAGATTTTGTAACAAGCGAAATAAAGAATGTAAATGCAGTTTTGGTGGGATTGATAACTCCCGAACAGAGTGAAGAAACCGTAAACGAATTCTTGGACGAGTTGGCTTTTTTGGCAGAAACAGCCGGATTAATACCAAACAAACGTTTTGTACAACGATTGGATATGCCAAATACGGTAACTTTTGTTGGAACAGGAAAACTGCAAGAGATAGCCGAATATGTTTTGGACGAAGACAACGAAGCAGGTGTGGTTATTTTTGACGATGAACTCTCTGCCAGACAAATTCGCAATATAGAAAAGGAGTTAAAAATTAGGATTTTAGACAGAACAAGCCTTATTCTCGATATTTTCGCCATGCGTGCTCAAACCGCTCACGCTAAAGTACAGGTGGAGTTGGCACAATATCAATATTTGCTTCCCCGATTGACTCGTTTGTGGACGCACCTTGAGCGTCAGCGAGGCGGAGGCGGAGTTATTATGCGCGGACCGGGAGAAACGCAGTTGGAGACCGACAGAAGAATTATTCTCGATAAAATATCGCGATTGAAAAAAGAACTTGAATCTATTGATAAACAAAAAACCGTTCAACGAAAAAACCGCGGAAAACTTGTGCGTATAGCTTTAGTAGGCTACACAAACGTGGGAAAATCAACGCTAATGAATTTGTTGAGCAAATCGGAAGTTTTTGCCGAAGACAAACTTTTTGCCACTCTCGACACAACTGTCAGGAAAGTAACAATAGAGAATTTGCCATTTTTGCTTACCGATACGGTGGGATTTATTCGCAAACTGCCCACACACTTGATAGAATCTTTTAAATCGACACTTGACGAAGTGCGTGAAGCCGATATTTTATTGCACGTGGTGGATATTTCGCATCAGGCATTTGAAGAGCAGATAGATATTGTAGAAAAGACACTTTTCGAGATAGATAAAACCGAGAAACCAACAATTATTGTTTTCAATAAAATAGACGCTTTCTCTTACGTGGAGAAAGATGCCGATGACTTAACACCCAAGAAACGCGAAAATATATCGCTCGAAGAGCTTAAACAGTCGTGGATGAGTAAAATGAAAGAGAACTGCATATTTATCTCGGCAAGAGAAAAAACAAATATCGAAGAGTTGAAACAACTTATCTACGAGAAGGCTAAGGAAATTCATATACAGCGTTTCCCTTATAATGACTTTTTGTATCAAAATTATGAAGATGAATAAATAATTCTTATATTTGCCATTGGAATAATAAAAATGCATAGAAAAAAGCAATATATTCATATCAAACGCCGTGACGGCTACCTCCTATTCAGTGCATAATGAGCATCTCGTTATGCACGATCTGCTCTATTGTCTTTTTAAGAAAAATAGATTTCAAGACAATACAAAACTTATCTTTCGATTTATCTTATAAAATAAATATTAATTATATAAACCTGTAAAGGCGGTGTATGTGCTGTCTTTACGTAAAAATCATAAAAAATGGAACTACCTTTTGCAGAATCCTACCGTATTAAAATGGTAGAGAACATTAAAAAAAGTACGCGAGAAGAACGCGAACAATGGATTAAAGAAGCTAAGTATAACCTGTTTTTGCTGAAAAGCGACTATGTTTTTATCGACTTGCTTACCGATTCGGGTACAGGAGCTATGAGTGACAATCAGTGGTCGGCAATTATGCTCGGCGATGAGAGTTATGCCGGAGCACGCTCGTATTACAATATGAAAAGAGCGATAAAAGAGATTCTCGGTTTCGATTATTTCTTGCCTACACATCAAGGTCGTGCAGCAGAGAACGTGTTGTATTCGAGTTTAATAAAGGCGGGAGATGTACTTCCCGGCAACTCGCACTTCGATACAACAAAAGGACATATCGAGTTTAGAAAAGCTACAGCGTTAGATTGTACTATTGACGAAGCAGCCGAAACACAACTTGAAATACCCTTTAAAGGAAATGTGGACCCGAAAAAACTTGAAAAAGCATTACAAGAGACTCCCGGAGAAAAAATTCCTTGTGTGGTGCTGACAGTTACCAACAATACTGCCGGCGGACAACCCGTGTCAATGGAAAATATTCGCGAAGTTTCGGCATTGTGTAAAAAATACAATGTCTTGTTACAGATGGACTCCGCCCGTTTTGCCGAAAATGCTTATTTCATCAAAACACGTGAGAAAGGTTACGAAAATAAAACCATCAAAGAGATTGTGAAAGAGATGTTTTCGTATGCCGATATTATGACTATGTCATCTAAAAAAGATGCTATAGTGAATATGGGTGGTTTCGTAGCTTTCAAATCGGAAGAGCTGTGGAAAAACTGCCAAAAATTCTGTATTATGAACGAAGGTTTCGTAACTTACGGAGGCATGAGCGGACGCGATATGAATGCTCTTGCCGTAGGTTTGGACGAAGGAACCGAGTTTGATTATCTGGAAACTCGTATAAAACAAGTGGAATATTTGGGAAGTAAATTGGATGAATATGGTATTCCGTATCAACGTCCTGCCGGCGGACACGCTATTTTTGTGGATGCCAAGAAAGTATTGACGCACGTACCTAAGGAAGAGTTTATCGCTCAAACATTGGGTATAGAACTTTATCTTGAAGCAGGAATACGTGGTGTGGAAATTGGAGCAATGCTCGCTGACCGCGACCCGATTACACGTGAAAATCGTTACCCTAAATTGGAACTGTTGCGTCTTGCTATTCCGCGTCGTACTTACACTAATAATCACATGGATGTGGTTGCTACCGCATTGAAAAACGTGTACGATCGTCGTGAAACTATTACTCGCGGATATGTAATCACTCGTGAAGAACCTATCATGCGCCACTTTACCGTGGAAATGGATAAAGCAAAATAATCTTTTTTTTGAATACGATATTATTCGTTAAGTTTAATAAAAAAACCAACCAATTTATTCAGATTGGTTGGTTTTTTTATTGACATCTATTTGAGGGTATTATTATCTATTTTTTCAATCTTCCAAATAATCCTTTTTTCTTTTTTTTGTGTCCGTATCCATAACCGTATCCGCGTCCGTATCCGTATCCGGAGCCTGATTGGAAATCGTTTACATCATTTACCACAAGTAACATGTTTTTCAACTTACCTGTTTGCGACAACTCATTAGCAAACCTGATATTATCTTTGCTCGAGTAGTTTGCACGACAAACATATATCGTTGCATCTGTGATACGGTTAATAATCAGTGTGTCGGTTACCTGACTTGCCGGAGCAGAGTCAATAAAGATAAAATCAAATTCATCTCTAAGAGAGTTAATAGCTTTATCCAAAGTCGGTCTTGAAAGCAATTCCGATGGATTTGGCGGAATTGGTCCTGCAGGTAATATATAAAGATTCGGGTGAATACCTGATTCAACTATCAGGTTATCAATATTCTTCTCAAAACCGGACAGGTAAGTTGTAAGACCATCGTTTGTTGCTAAGTTTAAGTACTCTTTCAATCTTGGAATACGCAAGTCCATACCGATTAACAGTACTTTTTTACTTAGCAATGCTACACTTATAGCCATATTCAAAGCAACGAAAGATTTTCCTTCTCCGGATATAGTTGATGTAAATACCACTACTTTATTATCTGCTCCGAGTGTTAGTACCAAGTTGGTACGTGCCATACGGAAGGCTTCATCTATCTCTCTTGTTTCGTTCTCTTTAACTGCTACATTTCCTTTTTCGGTATAAGTAGGTATTTCAACCAAAACAGGCATATTAGTTAATTTATCTACATCAACACGGGTACGAATTCTGTACTGTAGCCTGTCGCGCAGATATATAATAAGACCCGGTATAAGCATACCCAATACTAATGCAACAAACAAAATAACTATAGATTTCGGAGCAACTTTTCCTTTTTCTTTTATTGCTTCATCCAGCACTTTTGCTTTGTTTGCTGTTGCAGCAAGAGCTATTGAATTTTCCTCTCTTTTTTCGAGTAACAAAAGGAATAGAGCAGATTTTATCTGTTGTTCGCGAGAAATTTCCAAAAACTCTCTTTCTTGTTTTGGAACACTACCGATTCTGCTTCCGTATAGATTTGTCTGTTTTCTAATATTGTCACGCTGAATTTGTAGTCCTCTCTCTATACTGTTTATCGATGAACTGATATCCGATCTTAATCCTATTATTCTGTCTTCTAATAATCTTAATGTAGGGTTATCCTCCGTCATGCTTTGTTTCATGCGATTTCTCTCTAATAACAACTTATTATACTCGGCAGTAGTCGCAGCCAGAGCAGGGTCTTCTACCCCAATATTGCTTGGTAGAGTATGTTCTCTGTTTTCAGGTTTATTTATATATTCGTTTAAAGAGTTCACAATATTAAGTTGTGTTTCTACTTCCACTAATTGTTTTTCATATACAGCACTTGACTCCATCACTCGCTTAAGGTCTGTTTCTATATCAGTAAGACTCTGTTTTTCTTTAAAGTTTTCAACATTTTTTTCAGCCGCTGTCAAGTCTTCGTTAATTATTGCAATTCTCTCTTCAATAAAGTTTCGAGTATTTAGAGCTTCTTGGTTTTTATCTTCAATAGCGTCATTATTGTAAGTTAAAATCAACTCTCTTAGAAAATCTTTCCCTTTTTGCGGATATGATGAGTGTACCGACAAATTGATTACTGATGAGAATTTTGAAACCTGTTTTACAAACAATCTCTTTCTATATGAATCAACGGCATTTTCCGGTGAAAGAATAGTTATCAATTGTTTTTTATAATTTGGTTTTCCTCCTTCTCGTTTTGTTAAACTAATATCGCCAAAAGGTGTATTTAAAACAGCAGGTAATTGTGAGAATGTTTTATCAAACATAAAAGCCTCTTTTGTGCTTGCATTTTTTATTTTTCCTTTTACATTCACATTTCCATTCTCCATCATTTGCATTTCAAATTTGATATCTTGTTCTAATTGATACCAAGTCTCTTTGTCCATATCTACTATGATTGGACTTGTATTGTATAAATCGACATCCTTTTTAGGTCTATCTTCCAAGTAAAGAGTATAAAGTTTTAATCGTTCTACTGTCTCTTTTACTGTAGAGCGAGCTTTCATTATATATATTTCATTATCTACATTGTTGGTAGCCCCCATCATGCCTAAACTTGCCAAAGAACTCAATCCGGAAGGCATCATAGAAGACTTGGCTTCTTTTAACACTATGCTTGAATTGATTTCATATACGGGTGTAGCTTGCCGTAAATATAGAAATGCGATTACTATTGCAATTATTGCTCCTACAAAAATCCATTTCCAATTTTTCATGAACAATCCAAAAATTTCCATAGCGGAAGATCCACTTTTATGAGTGTTCATTTGTGTATTAAATAGTGCTGTGTTGTGAATGTTTTGTTCTATCATTTTATTTCTTTAGGATAATAACCATTAAACTTGCTACGGATACAAGAATAGACGATACCGAAACCCATAGATTTGTCATTGGTCCAATCAGTGAGTTTTGTGCAACGACATTATTCGGCTCTACATATACAACGTCGTTTTGTTGTAGATAGTAGTATGGCGAAAATAAAACATCGGCGTTATTTAAGTTTAGCGTAATAATGTTTTTTTTACCATTTACATCTTCGCGTATGATTTTCACATTGTCTCGACGTCCGTATATGGTCATATCGCCGGCTAAAGCCAACGCTTCAAATATATTAATTTTTTGGTTTGGGATGCTAAATGTAGCGGGTGTTTTTACTTCTCCTATTACAGAGACTTTGTAATTTTGAAAGCTTACAGTTACAACGGGATCTTCTTTTAGATACGTTTTTAATAAGCCTTCAATCTTTTTTTCTGCTTCTTCTTTGTTTAGCCCTCCCAGACTTATTTTCCCAAGAATAGGGAAGTTTATTTGTCCTTCATTATCAACCAAATATGGCTGCAGTGAAGGTTGAGCTATAACTTCCTTCCCTCCGGTAACATACGTTGGTGATGTTAGGTTAAAAGGACGAGCTGCTTCAGGGTCTGTCGTGATAACGGTAATAGTGAGCAAATCCTTCGGAATAATTATTGCATCATGTAGTGCCGTAACTTGCTCATTTAGTTGATTTACCGATAATTCCTCAAACCCCTGTAGGTATGCAATTTTTTTGGATGTATCGCATCCAATTATACTAACGAAGAGTATGGCGAAAGCAAAAAAACGAATATTTTTTTTCATAAAATATAAATGCGTTAATTAAGAGTGCAAAAGTAGTTAAAAAATAGAACATTACAACTACAGAAACGTAATAAAGGGCTTTTTAGTGTGATTTTATGTTTTTTTACGTGATTTTAAACTGATAAAAATCTATTTCAGCATAAATCTTTCAGAGCAGTTATAACCCTATTTTGAATATCGTCAGATAACGATGGATACATGGGTAGCGAAAATATCTCTTTTGCCATCTTTTCGGTTACAGGTAAGTCTCCTGCTTTGTATCCTAACGAAGCGTATCCCGACATTGTGTGTATGGGGTAAGGATAGTTTATTCCAGGATTAATGTTTTGCAGTTTCAGTTCTTTTAAAATTTGGTCTCTTTTTGGATGACGAACAACATATAAATGGTACGCATGTTTGCCATATTCCATCTCTTTGGGTAAAACCAACTCTGTACCTGCCAGAGCATCATTGTACTGTTTGGCGAGTTGTCTTCTACGCTCAATATTCGATTCCAAGCGGTTCATTCTTTTTAATAAAATGGATGCGTGCAATTCGTCCAATCTTGAGTTGTAACCGTGTTCTTGTGCGTAATATGTTTTTTCGATTCCATAGAAACGAAGTCTTCTTAATTTTTGTTCTAATTGGTCGTTATCGGTGTTTACCATACCACCATCGCCAAAAGTTGATAAGATTTTGGTAGGATAAAATGATGTGGCAGAAATATCGCTCATCGAACCTGCCTTTTTACCTTTATATGTTGCCCCGTGACTTTGTGCGCAATCCTCCAAAACAAACAGTTTATAATGTTTTGCAATCTCGTTTATTCTATCCATATCTGCACATTGTCCAAAAAGATGTACCGGCAGAATGCACTTTGTTTTGGGTGTTATTACCGATTCTATCTTTGCAATATCCATAAGATATGACCCTTCCGTAATATCTACAAATACAGGTTTGGCTCCTGCACTCACAATAGCCGACACGGTAGGAATTGCCGTATTGGAGACTGTTACCACTTCGTCTCCATTCCCGATTCCCAAAGCTTTTAATGCCAAAAAAAGGGCATCTGTTCCGTTTGCTACGCCAATTCCGTATTTGGTTCCGCAATATTTGGCATACTCTTTTTCAAATGCTTGTACCTTACTGCCTAAAATCAGTTGTCCCGATTCGAGTACCTCTTCTATCGCGGAAAATATTTCGTTTTTTTCTTGTTTGTATTCTTCTAAATAATCCCAAGCTTTGATATTCATAAGAGTTCTTGTTTTAATAAAAGATATTGTTTTGCATAGATTTATTGTATAGAATCATTTTGGGCTATTCATTAATTTGAATTTTAATGAGTATATTGCAATTAGCAAAATAAGTATTGTTACAAAAATCCACCATCCAATAATCGGATATAATACAATAATTAAAGCGGAGCAGGAGAGTTGTGTGAAAAAGTATATCAATGAAACCAATCTGTGTGGCACTTTTCGCTCATTTGCCAATATCTGATAAAAATGCATGCGATGAGCTTCCGTTATGTTTTGTTTCAGATAAACCCTATGCAATATTGTATATACCGAATCTACTCCATAAACAACTAAAAATCCCATCCATACAAGGTTATTGGTTTTTACAATCAATACTAAAAGGAGTGTCAGTATCCATATAGAGATGCTTACGCTGCCGACATCGCCGGCAAAACACTTTGCTTTTTTTCGGAAATTGAAAAACAGGAAAACCAAAGAAGCCAAAAACGGATAAACAAGAAAATCATTTTCTATAAAATGGTGCAGGTAGTAGTTGATATACATTAGTGGCAGTAATACGGATAAAGTGTATAATCCTGTAATTCCGTTTATGCCATCCATAAAGTTATACATGTTTATCACTCCTATACATGCAAAATATGCAATCGGGATTGACCACCAGGGAATAGTTGTAAATACGTTTGAGAGTAAGAAGATGCACGTTATTGCTATAAAATGAGATAAAACTCTGATTTTTCTACTCATTCCAACAATATCGTCCGCAAAACTAACCACAGACACTAATGTTATGCCTGCTAAAAACCAAAATGAGTCATTTGATGGATTGACAATTGTGTATATTACCGCAGCTATCCAAAATATAATGCCACCACCACGAAGCGTTATTTGAGTATGTGAACTTCGTTCATTGGGTTTGTCAATTATATTGTACTGTTTTGCTATTCGGAAATATAATAATTCTGCAACAAAAAATATTATTGTAATTAATATGTAAATCATTTTATCTTGAAGTTGTCTAATACATTAATTGGCTCCCAATTCAATTCTCTTTTAGCCTTTTCATTTGAAAAAGTAAGAGTCTCTGTTATTTTGCTTAGTTTTAAAGAGTTGATAGGAGCTTTATCTCCTAATAAATCTCCTGCCAGAGCCATAGTTCTGGCTATCCAATGAGGAATTGACAGTGGTTTATTTTTACCCAACTGTTTTGATATTATCTCTTCCAGTTCTTGGAATGTAGGCTGACTGTTATCACAAACATTATATATTCCACCTTTTTCTATAAGAATGGGGATCAGTCTCGCAATATCCTGAACCATCAACACACTTTTTCTTGCTTTTCCTCCGGCTATTGAAAGATATTTTCCTGTTTTTATTCCGTTAATCATTGCCTCAAGATTTCCGGGAGGGTTAGGTCCGGCTATAAGTGATGGACGTAATATGCTCAATGTTACATTATGTTTTTTAGACCACTCTTCCAGAAACTGTTCCGCCTTTATTTTGCTGATAGCATAAGGAGTATCTCCATTTAGAGGATATTCTTCTGTTATGTTTTCTCCAGATTCTAAACCATATACTGCAACTGTGCTTATAAAAATAAAAGCTTTAGGGATATATGAATTTTCTAATGCTTTGCATAAGTTTACCGTTCCTTGAAAATTTACATCAAAGAAAACTTTTTTCTCTTCTTCCGTTCTGGGTACAGAGTGTGCTTTGCCTGCAGCATGAAGTACCACATAGAAATTGTCTTTTATGTTTGGAATTGTATTTGCAATGTCAACATTATAATCCTCATTATTATCTATACCCATTGTTTTTATAGCAAAATGCTTTTCCAACAAGGGTTTTATATTTTTTCCAAGAAATCCGGACGAACCGGTAAAAAGCAAGTTCATATTACTTCTAAAAATTTATTTAATATAATTTCCTCAGAATAGTTGTTTTCTACTTTTTGTCTTGCTCTCTCTCCCATTTCTTTTAAAACAGGTAATTTTTCAACATTCAAATTATCAATAAAAGAGATAAGACTATTATTATCGTAAGGAAGACAAAAACCAATATCTTCTTGTGAAACCAATGAACCTATTTCACTTGAGATATCTCCTAAAAAAAGAATTGGTTTACCGGCGGACATTATGTTGTATGTTTTTGATGGAACCCCTAAGCCATACATGCCGGGAGCCAGTGTTACCAAAGCTATATCTGTAGAGTTTAAAACCGTATTCTGCTCGTCTCTGGAATAACTTCCATGGAAAGTCACTCTATCTTCTAGTCCATAGGATGTTGTTTTTTTCATCAATTCACTTTTCAATGCTCCATCTCCCCACAGATCTAAATGAATTTTTTTATTGCCGGAAGCATGAAAAGCGTCTATAAAATTCTCCAGTCCTTGTAAACGTCCTATATTTCCGGCATACTGAATCGTTATTATTCCATTTTTGTGTCTTTTCGCAATTATATCTGAAAGAACTTGATTGGGAAAGATAGTATCTGTATCGCCCCAATTTTCAACAATATGAATATTCTTTGTATCAAACTTATTTCCAATTTTTTTTCTAATAACTTCTTTCATATCTTTTCCTAATACAATCAGAGTATCAGCAGTAGTATAAGCTTTAGAGAAGACGAACGCAATCAGTTTGTAAGTGATACTTTTATTGGATTTAAAAAAACCCAAAGGGATGGTGTTTTCCGGAAAAACATCGTGGACTAAAACAGTAAGATGTATTTTTTTTACCTTTTTCAATAAGGAAATTAATGGTATGAGAGGAGCAGGATTGGTTACTATAAAGACTTTATCATTTTTATTGGTGTTTCGCCACATAAAAGCGAACATTTTTATTGACAAAATCAATAGTTTTAAAGTTCGTTGTAAAAGCTTGTTTTTATCACGTTTTTTTGTTTTTATTTTGTGAATTACAACTTCCTCGTTAATTGAAAAGTAAGATTGATCCATAGCCTTTATGTTTTGATATAGGCTACTATCAGTTACTACATTTACCTGATATTTATCCGATAACTTGTTTGCAATTTTAGATAAAATATAGGATGTAGAGGTTTGGTCCGGATAAAAAAGCTCGGTAGCAATCCAGAGTTTGGGCTTTTGTATATGTCTGTTTTTAGAAGACTTCATTTGTAATCAAAACTTTCTCCAAACCATTTTATTTACGATACTTGTGTAAGATTGAATAATTTTTATAACTTTCGATGATACATTTTCATCCACATAAGTAGGAACGGGTATGCCGTTATCACCTTTATTAACCATATCCACAGCTACTTCAACGGCTTGCTGTAAGCTGTTCTCATCAATACCTGCCAACACAAAAACTCCTTTGTCTAACCCTTCGGGACGTTCGGTAGATGTTCTTATACAAACGGCCGGAATAGAACGTCCTATTGACGTGAAAAACGAACTCTCTTCGGGTAGTGTACCGCTGTCGCTAACCACAGCGTAGGCATTCATCTGCAAACAGTTGTAATCGTGAAATCCGAGCGGTTCGTGCTTAATTACTCTTTTATCCAACTCAAAGCCGCTTGTCTTCAATCGTTTTGCAGAACGCGGATGGCACGAATATAGAATGGGCATATTATACTTTTCTGCCATAGCATTAATAGCCGTAAAAAGAGAGATAAAGTTTTTCTCCGTATCTATGTTTTCTTCTCTATGAGCGGAAAGCAGAATATATTTGCCTTTTTCTAAACCCAATCTGTGATGAATATCTGATGCTTCTATCTCTTCTAAATTATTTCTCAACACTTCCGCCATAGGCGAACCTGTAACATAAGTGCGTTCTTTGGGTAGTCCGGCTTCACTTAAGTAGCGACGTGCATGTTCTGAATAAGCCAGATTTACATCGGAAATAATATCTACTATACGCCTGTTGGTTTCTTCGGGTAAATTCTCGTCTTTACATCTGTTTCCTGCTTCCATGTGAAAAATAGGAATGTGCAGTCTCTTTGCTCCTATCACGGACAGACAGGAGTTTGTGTCTCCAAGTACAAGCACAGCGTCAGGATTAGTAGCGACCATTAGTTTGTATGATGCATTGATTATATTCCCCATAGTAGCACCCAAATCGTCTCCTACTGCATTCATATATACATCGGGATCTTCCAACTTTAAATCTTTGAAAAAGATTCCGTTCAGATTATAATCATAATTTTGTCCGGTATGTGCCAAAAGACAGTCGAAATATTTTCGGGCTTTATTTATTACCGCTGAAAGACGAATTATTTCGGGACGTGTTCCAACAATAATCAACAGTTTCAGTTTACCGTTATTTTTGAAGCTCACATTTGAGTAGTTTAATTTTATTTCCATTTTATTCTTTATTTTACAGGTTCAAAGTAGGTATCGGGATAGTTCGGGTCGAACGCCTCATTTGCCCACATCACGGTTACTAAATCTTCTGTGTCGCTCAGATTGATTATATTATGAGTGTAGCCGGGTAACATGTGTACGGCTTCGATTTTTTCGCCGCTTACGTAAAATTCGAGAATTTCACTGCTATCGGCTGTTGGTTGTTGAATATTAGCGATAGGGCGCATCTGAATAAGTCCTTTACCCGATACAACCATAAAAAATTCCCATTTTGTGTTGTGCCAGTGTTGCCCTTTGGTTATTCCCGGTTTTGAAATATTGATGCTTACTTGTCCGCATTTTTCACTTTTCAGTAATTCAGTGAATGAGCCTCTATCATCCACATTCATTTTCAGCGGGAAAGCCACTTTTTCTTTTGGTAAATAGCTTAAGTATGTGGAATATAGTTTTTTCGCGAAAGAATTTTTCGGTATTTCGGGAATAACCAATGTTTTGGGGTGTTCGCTGAAACTATTCAGAAATTCCACTATCTCGCCCAAAGTGACTTTATGAGTTGTAGGAACACAACAAAATCGCCCATCCGGATTAAAAATAGTGTTTACCCCTTCAAATTCACAACGATGTTCCTTGCCATTCAATGCTGCTATCATCTCATTTACCAAGTCATCGATGTAGAGTAGTTCCAACTCAGTAGTCGGGTCGTTTACTTGGATAGGTAAGTCGTTTGCTATATTATTGCAAAAAGTAGCTACGGCGCTGTTATAGTTAGGCTTACACCATTTGCCGAAAAGATTTGGGAAACGATATACCAAGACTCTTGCTCCCGTCTCTTTGGAGTAATCGAAGAATAAATTTTCTCCCGCTTTTTTGCTTTTACCATATTCGCTCTCTCCAAAACGTCCTTGCAGTGTTGCTTGTATAGAACTTGAAAGCATTATGGGACAAGTGTTTCCGTGTTTTTTTAATGTGTCAAGTAATGTCGATGCAAATCCGAAGTTTCCTTCCATAAACTCAGCCTCCTCTTTCGGGCGATTCACTCCGGCAAGGTTAAATACGAAGTCTGCATTCTTGCAGTATGCATCCAAATCTTTATGTGTACTATCTATATCGTATTCGTAGATAGCGTCAATCTGTGTGTCGCCGTAGAATTTAGCTTTCCCATCTTTAATATTATAAAGTTGAGCTACTAAATTTTTTCCGACAAAGCCTTTTGCACCTGTTACTAATATCTTCATACGACCTGATTTAGCTTGATTATTTTTATTGATTGAGAGGATGAGAATTATTATAAATGCGTTTGTAAAGCAAAGATGGTGCTCCCAAAGCAACCAATAAGCCCACAGGTTGATTTGTGGCTTTAAGGTAATTTTGAGTAATTGATATTTCTTTATTGGATAAATAATTCAATGACTTTAACTCAACAATAATTGAGTTATAACAGAAAAAATCACTCCTGTAATATTTATTCAAAACCGTGTCTTCGTATTGAACGGTTAATTTCTTTTCTCGTTCAAATGGAATATGCTCTTTTTCAAATTCAATTGATAGTGCTTCGGAGTAAACATTTTCCAAAAAACCGGGTAGCAGATTTCTATGATGAACCTTCATACGAGCCCCAATTATTTTATATGTCTCATCCTTATACAACATATCCAATCAACTTAATCCTACAAATCAAGCAAATCCTGTTTAATAATATCAAGTTTCAACAATAACTCTTTCATTCCTTCCACATCCAGCTGACGAGTATTGTGCGAATGATAATCCTCTATTTTTGAAATATCTTCTTCTCCCTCAATAAAATATTTGTCGTAATTCAAGTCGCGACTATCGGCAGGAATACGAAAATAGTTGCCCATATCTTCCGACTTGAACATCTCTTCGCGAGTAACAAGTGTTTCGTAAAGTTTTTCGCCATGACGAGTTCCGATAGTTTTCACTTCATTATCAGCTTTGTATAGCTCTTTTAATGCCGTCGCGAGAACCGTAAGCGTGGCTGCCGGAGCTTTTTGAACAAATAAATCCCCATTATTGCCGTGCTCGAAAGCATATAGCACCAAATCTACAGCATCTTCTAATGTCATCATGTAGCGAGTCATTTTGGGATCGGTTATGGTAATGGGGCTACCTGCTTTAATCTGCTCAATCCAAAGAGGTATAACCGAACCTCGGCTTGCCATCACGTTGCCGTATCGGGTACAGCAGATGGTGGTTTTTGCATCTGCACCCAACTGACGACCTTTTGCAATGGCTACTTTTTCCATCATTGCTTTGCTGATTCCCATTGCATTGATAGGGTATGCCGCTTTATCGGTACTTAGTACGACGACATTTTTTACACTGTGCTGAATTGCAGAGTCCAATACGTTTTCCGTGCCGATTACGTTTGTGCGTACTGCTTGCATTGGAAAAAATTCGCACGAAGGAACTTGTTTTAATGCTGCTGCATGAAAAACATAATCTACTCCGCCCATAGCACCATCTACGCTTCGCTTGTCTCGCACATCTCCGATATAGAATTTCACTTTCGGGTTTTGCAAATGATGGCGCATATCATCCTGCTTTTTCTCATCACGACTAAAAATGCGAATTTCTTTAATATCCGTATTCAGAAAGCGTTTTAAAACGGCATTCCCAAAAGAACCGGTACCTCCGGTAATAAGAAGAACTTTGTCGGTAAACAGTGTCATTTTATTTTCTGATTAATTTATCCAATTTTAAGTTATACATTATTTTAGAGCCAAAATTAAAAAGATAGTCGTAATGTTTATAATCTTTATATGTTTTAAGAGGCATTTCTAAATACGATTTCAATTCGTCTGTTGATATTTCGAGCATTGTGGCGATTTTCTCGAAAAGTTCTTTACTCTCTTCTTCGGAGATAGGTTTGCTTTCCAATCGTTTTAGCGCCTCTTCTCTTGTCATCTGTCCGGTTAGGATTAAACTTGAAAATTGCGGACGTCTTACATCGTATCCAAAACGCTCAGGCAGCCAATACCCTTCTATAAATTTGGTCATATAAGACTCGAAATGCTTTTGAGGGTATGGTGTCCATCCATATTCTTCTTGGAGCAATTTCTCTGCTTCTTTCTTTATGTAGGGAATATAGTTCAACAGTTTTACCACCTTTACTCCATATATGTATGGCATAATTATCTTTCGTTTGAATACATTGGTAAAAGGATAGGTTTTCATGGGTATGGTGCCGAAATGGTTGATAATGTCACGGTTGTGTTTCATGTCTGTAGCCCAATAGTACCAAGCATTGGGATTGACTATTACTTCAGTTGATATATTTCCTCCATTCAAGATGTATGTAATATTATTCTTTTTGGCATAATTGTCCATTGTCGACATAAAAGCCAAATCTTGTGGAGTATCCAAGTGAGGGACGCCGGACTTGAAAAAAGCCAATTGAAAATCTCGTATCTCGTTCCAGTTAATTTTTTTTATTTTTAAATCAACCCCCAATTTTTTTACCATTTTAGCTATATTTTCTTCGGAGAAAGGGGTGTTCCATCCGGCATCCACATGAAATACAAGAGGACGTAATCCTAATTCTTTGATAGCGAAATGGAGCATATAGGAACTGTCGAAACCTCCGCTCATACCTAATAAGCAGTCGAAAGGTTTGCCTTGACCGGATTTTTTTATTTTTTCTACTATGGCTTTTAATTCTTCTGTTTTATTTTCTCCTTTATTCCAGTTGGGCAGAATTTGGGAGTAATATTGATTGCACCTTTCGCAAACCCCATTTTCATCAAATTTGATATTGAGGTCGGAAGTGTCCATCACGCAGTTGGAGCATATTCTATATTTCTTTTCCATACTTTGACTGTTTAAGACTAATTATTTAATAAAGTGTTTTATCAATCGATATATTCTTTATTTTTGAGGAATTTGTTTTATACAAAAATTGGACGAAAATTGAAACAATGATTATTAATAAGAGTTTTAAAAGATAGACTGATTATTTACTTTAATAATTGATTATATAACTCAATGTACTGTTGAAAATTATTCTTTATATCATATTTTTCTTTTGCTTCTGATATACAATAATCAGTATAAAATTCTTTCCCTTTTGTTTTAATGTTCTTAATTGCGTCATAGGCAACTCTCCATTTTTTATCTTCAACGACGAAACCGGTTTCATTTGTTACAAAAGATGGAGGAGCTGTATTGTCATATACAACAACCGGAGTTCCACATGCAAAACTTTCAACAATAGTAAGTCCAAAGGTCTCTGCAAAAGAAAAACTAACAAGAACATCAGCTCGTGAATATAACGCCGCTAATTCTTTCTGACAAGTAGTTCTTTCAAGTCCTATAATATTACTTGGTAACTTTTTTATCAAGTCTTCTGACAAACCTACTAGTACAATTAACTCATCATCGGAAAGCAACTGACTCATTTTTAAAAAATCGTCAAAACCTTTTCGTTCTGACCAGTGTGAAGCCACTGCTAAAATAATAAATTTATCCTTAAATAAAGCAGTTAAGTTTTTATTTTCTAATGGAGTTGGTTTAAAAACGGAGAGATCTATACCATTATAAATAACTTGTATATTTTTCTTTTTAAGAAAAGAAGATTTTACTAAATCTGCAACCCAATTCGAAACAGTGACAATCGTCATGTTTTCAACTGAATTAAAAATTCTCTTCTTGCGATTGAAATTATTAGAAGAATTGTCAAACCCTATGGCTTTAGGATAATCTTTTCTATTTGGACATGCATAACACATTGTTTTCCATCGATCACAATTTATATTGTCAAAATATGAACAGTGTCCTGTAAAAGACCAACAATCATGAAATGTCCATACTACAGGTATAGTTATTTTTCTTAAATATTCAAATAATATCTGATAATTGAGATAATAGCCATGAATACAATGCAAATGGATGATATCCGGTTTTATTTTTTCTTCAATTAGCTTAATAAATCTTTTGGTTGCAGCTACAGAACCTAAACCATGTCTATCAAATAGCAAACTATGAGTATAATGGAGATATTCTTCGAATTTTGAAGAAACCTGATACGATTTCATCGAACTTTTTCCGACATATCTTGCACCGTGACCTATGTAACAATCCCAACCTTGTTCTGTCGCAAGCTTACCGATACTCTCTGTTATATGTCCTGTTGATAAAATTCCTAAACAAGAGTCTATTTGTAGTAATCTGGGCATAACTGTTTATAAATTATTAATTTAATTATTATAGTAATGTTAATTAGTTAAAAACTCATTGTTTCTAACTATATTAGAGCCACTATCTTCTATCCTGAAAGCTATTTTCTCATTTAAAGGTCTTTTGTTGTTTCCGATAATTCTATTATTTTCAAATTTATTTCTTGCAATTCTATTTCCTTTATATTTTTTACTCTTATCAGGATCGGAACCTGTAAAAAACAACACATTTTGATCAGTATAGAAAGAGTTTTCACTGATTATAAAATTATTCCCTGTTCGAATGTTTTTATATGTATCTATTCTCATTTGGTCTTTAATATACTGCAAAGAGGTGTCTTCAAAATACCCTTTTAGTACAACTTCTCCAATATTTCTAAAGGAATTTCCCTTTACAATGATATTGTTCATGTTTATAAAATAGGCTCCGGATTTTCGAGTGTTAGATATAATATTGTTTATAAACTTTGAATTGAAGCTATAATCACTAGTAATACCATACATAAATGATCCGTCAACTACATTGTTACGTACAATTGTGTTTGGGGATGCACTAATAGAAATTGCACCCGGACTTAAGGTCTCATTTTGATCAGAATTTCTTAACGTGTTATATACTTTGTTTTCTGATACTAATGAATTGTTTGATTTCATTAAATAAATTCCCATACCTTTTGGGGTTTTGCTTCTTCCAACTTCACCAATATTGCGAATCGTGTTATTATCTATAATTGACTCTGACAAGTTCACATCTGTAAATTCAGATTCATAGGAAATAATTCCATAATTTCTGAGATTTTGAATATTATTCCCTCTGAATACATTTCCTTTACCATGTCCAATAATTCCAACTCCAATTTTTAAAACATCACCTCCATCTATAAAATTATTTTCTATTATATTATTGTTGTGTGAATAGCCATAACCTGAATATCCTAACAATATTCCTGCTTCATCTCCATTGACACCCAAATCAAAAACTGGATTAATTATAGTGTTATTTCTAATTTGATTGTTATTACAACCTTTTTTAGTTTGAAGTAACAATATATTATTGCCGCTTATTTTTTCGAAAGTCATATTGGATATTAAACAATTGTCCACCCCATGAATGAGTATTCCATATCCTTGATAGAATGATTTAGAAGAAGTTCCGTTTCCTTGTATTTTCCCGTTTTTAACAATGCAGTTGTTGTTTTTGATTGTTATACCGCTGGATTGTGAATTTTGAAACACAAACTTTGAATTTGGGGTAAACTCTATAATAGTTCTATCTTTTTTTGTTTCTACTGCTTGATTAAGAAAAAAAGTACCATCTATGATTATATGCAACCACTTGTTGGTATTGTGGGACAAAGCATTCTGAACTTGCGCAGTGCAATCTTTTGAGGGTTGTAATCTCAAAATAATAGTATCACTGCTTTGTGCTTGTATAACATTTGCCAAAGATACTATTGTGTGTGTTAACAACAAAACTATAAGAATATTAAACTTCTTTTTCATATCGCATTTTTGTCTATAAATATTTATTGTTCGGTAATTTTTTCTTTTTATTGAATTATTCGACCTCTATTTTACAACAATTTTGAAAAACATAATGATTATTATACCCTTAAAGTTCTGTTGCATATTATTCTATAATCCAAGATTTTAGCAGCCACATTTTTTGCTCCTTCTCGCATAGATGTTTCAAGTTCGGGAGAATTCATTATTTTTTGTATGTGTCCTGCTATGCTTTTTACATTAATTTCGTCTTTTGGCAATACGATTACATTGTTCTCTCTATTCAGGTATTCCGCACTTTGACCTCCTATATCACCTACAATTAAAGGTAGGTGCATTCCTATTGATTGTTGCCACAAAACGGACTGACTCGCCGGATATACGGCAATATTAGCTATAAGCATTAACTCTAAAATTTTCTCAGTTGGTAGCCAACCGGTAAAGTGAGAATTAAGATTTTGACTATCTTCAATTAAATTGTCGTAATAATGTTCTTCTCCTTTCCGTGGAGCACCAAAAACAATCAAATGTATTTTTCGATTATTTTCAATCATTTTTAATGCATCAATCAATAAATCGGTTTTTTTTGACGCTTCCAATTTGCCTCCACTTATTATCACAAAATCATTTTCTTTAATATTAAATTTTTCTTTCAACGGATTTCGGTTCGTTTTTTCCATTAATTGTAGCGAAAGATCATAATCACACCCCAAAGGTAATAACTCCATTCTATTAAAAGGAACATCATATACTTCATTTAAAAATTCGGCACTGGGAGGTGTAATGGGAAAAAACTTGTCTATACATCCAATATATCTATATAAAATCTGTTTACGTATTATTTTGTGTAATATATTTAAAGAAACCCAATTTTTGGCCGAATTGGAATAGTCTGTATGGAAATCCATAATAACTTTGCATTTTGTATGTTTTTTCTTGTAACGTGCAGCTTCAGCAATGTTTAAATGGATGTCATGCAAAAAGATTAAGTCCGGTTTTTCTGCTTCTAAAATTTCATAAACACCTTTATGCCTTCTTAACTTATTAAGAATATTTAGTTGATATGGAAGTCTAATGATTTTTCCACCTTTATAATTTTCAATTTTTTTTCCTAATTTTGGATTGTGTCTATCATTTACATAATCGAAAATAGACTCAAAAGTAGAAGAAATAACCGTTACCTGACATCCCATCTTTACATAATATTCTGTAAGTAAATTTTCTTGGTAGCTACAATCCACCCCCAAAAAATCCTGCAACATCACTATTTTCATTTTGTATATAATTATTCTTGTTTTTTTTATTTTTTTTATCTTCCTTTTCGAAATCAAAAAACAGAAGGAATAAAAAGACACCAAGCATTCCTCCCGAAAGTAAAGTTGTAAAAAAAGATGCGTTTAAAAGTGTAAATGCTGAACCGGAAAATGCCAATACATTCAATTTAGATTTCTCTACGGAAATATATTTATTTAATAGCAAGAAAAAGAAAAACAGTACTATAGTTATTATAATAACACCCAATAGACCTGCTGATGCGATACCATCGGTAGCCCAAAAATTAGCATTTGCATTGGTAGGGTCGCCGTATGCAGCCCAACCGATAACTTGCCCTATTGACTCGTTACCATAAGGATAAGTTTGAGTAATGCTATTTACAATGCCAATATGTGAATAATAGGTGTACTCATTGTTGGAAAAGAATATAGCATATTCTGCAAACAAGCTACCCGGCATGCTGAGTGTTCGCATTAAGAAAATAGATCCAAGAATAAATAGGCTGTCTTTTGTAAAATAAGATATAAGAGAAAAAACAACAATGCTTATCGAAAGGAGTTGGAAAAAACTTATTTTCCGATCGCGTTTCATTACCCAATATAACGCATAAATAATGATAGGAATACTCAAACTTGCCTTCGAGCCATCAATCATAAAGATCATTATTTCACCCAATATCCCAATGAGAACGTATAGTTTATTGCGAAATACAAAACCCATTGACAGATATATAGGGAAAATAAAATAAGTTGACCACATTATAAAGTAGCCGGCAACCGGATTTGCAATTGCAGCATTAGACACTCTTAAAGCATATATTTCTTCCAAACCGACAAAGCGCATATTGCCGGCAAAGTAAATTAGTAGATATGCCGAAACGACCAATGCAAAAGCATGGAAAAAAGCCATCGGTATTTTAGATTTAATGCTAGCTTCTTTATTGTTTGAGAATTTATCTACAACAAAAAGAGTTATCATAGATAACATCAGTACAAATTGATATTCAAATATTTGAGAATAGGAAAACTGTATAGTGTTATGTAATGTCATGATGATAGGTACATAAGCCATTAAATATATGACTATTGCCAAGAAACTTGATACTTTACGAATTCCGGAATAGAAAAAGATAGGAAGTATAGCCATTACATACGTAAGTGTTATTTCGTAGATATTTAATGGGCGCAAATTATAGCCTAAATAGTTCCACATAGGGACTAAATATTGAGTGTGTATAAAGTGATACGAAATAACAAAAATCAAAGAAAACAGAAACTTGATAAGTGGCTTCTCTCGTTTTTGTTCCGAGATTGTAAAATCAGACATAAAATATTTCTTTATTTTATATATTCAACGAGTTATTGAGATAATTATTGCAATTATTATTTTGCTAACTGATAAGAAGAGAATAAAAGGATAATATTGAATATACAAGCATTTGTTGCGTATAAAATAAGCGATGTATATGGGTCATTCAAAATTATGTAACCTATAAATATCATGCCTACACTTATGCAAAAATTGAGTGTCTGTAAAAACATTAATTTTCGCTGTTTTTCTCTTACATAAAAGAGTGTGTTTAGAGGTGTTGCTATAAATTCTATAAATAAAAAAAATGAAAGTATTCGGGCAAACATTCCGGCGGTTGTCCAATTACTACCGAAGAAGAACTCAAAAGCCCACGGAGAAATGATGAAAAGAGACAGATATACCGGAAATGATAAAAACAGAAGTCTCTTGAAAGTTGATTTATATAAACATATACAATTCCCATGTTCTCTCAATTCATCAATAGCTTCATTCCTAAATACATTAGCTATTGAGCCGGCGATAATGATATTTGGAAGCCGTAACATTTTATTTGCCAACGAGTAGTGCCCTACGATAGTAGTACTGTAAAAAACAGAGAATAAAATGGGAGTTAGTTGTTGATTTGCATTCAAAGATAGGTCTGACAAGGTCATATATCGGGGAAAAGATTTGTACTTTCGGGCAACCTGCAAAATATCTTTCTCTGCGACTACAGAGTTTATTAAAGTTCGTTGATGTGACAAAAGATAAAGTGAGGCAATCATCATGCCGATTACTAATCCCCATATCATTCCGTTTTCGACTTTGAAAAAACCAAGCAAAAGACTAATTGCCGTATTAGTTATAACTTGTAATGCGTATGCAAATGTAATTATTTTATATCTCTTTTCTCGTTGATGCCAATAGTTTAAAGCTGAAAAAAAAGCTACGAAAAAAATATAAAGAGGAGCAATATAAGCTGAATTGTTATTTAAAAATCCGGCTAAATCGTTAATCTGAAAAAGATTCTTTAATATTACTATTAAAAGAAGTAGAATTAAAGAAACAACCAAGGCGATGTTTAATATCAGCTTAACCAATTTAAGGGCATTGGAAGATTCTTTAGGAAGCACAATAGCCAATTCATATCTACCCGTAGAAAATAGAGCTAAAACGGTAGTTACACTGATAAAAACCGCTAATACTCCAAACGATTCAACAGAGAATAATCTTGTGAGAACAGGAGACGCCAGAACAACAATAAGTTGCCCTATTATGGATCCTGATGCCAGAATAGATACGTTTTTAAAAAAGGGATTTTGTAATAATCCCTTAATTTTTTTTGGAATAAGAGGCATATTGTCTTTTTTCAAAACTATATATCAACTTATATTTGGCTATTAATAGCAGCACACACTCTTTCTATATCATCACTTGTAATATAGGGATGTATCGGCAACGACAGCACTGTGTCGCATAGTTGTTGTGTAACAGGATTACTATCGGCAGGGTAATTCAAATACTTATATGCCGTTTGTCCGTGCATTGGAGTTGGGTAATATACCATAGAGGGGATGCCTTGTTCTTTCAGATATGCTTGCAAAGCGTCTCTCTGATCTCTGTTTTTCAGTTGAATAGTGTATTGTGCCCAGCTCGAATAGAATCCTTCCGGAATTATCGGTGTTTTTACTACTCCTTTCAACTTCTCGGTATATAGAGCGGCAGCTTTATTAATGTCTTCTACTTCGTGATTTTTGAAGGCTTCTAATTTTACTTGCAAAATAGCTGCCTGAATAGTGTCTAATCGGGAATTTACGCCGATGCGAACATTATCGTACTTGAACGAGCCTTTACCATGTACCCTGAAAGAATCTATTAGTTTTGCCCACTCATCGTTATTGGTAAAAACAGCTCCGCCATCGCCATAACAACCGAGAGGTTTGGCTGGGAAAAATGAGGTTGTGGATATATCGCCGAAGCTGCAAGCCATACGGTCGTTTATTCTGCCACCAAAACCTTGTGCCCCATCTTCCAAAATAAGAAGATTGTATTTATCGGCGATTTTCTTCACAGAGAAGTAATCAGCCGGAAGTCCGAACAGATCAACGGTAATAATAACTTTTGGTGTGAGTTTTCCTTCTTGTAAAGTATTTTCAATGGCTTTCTCAAGACTTTTTACATCTATATTGAAAGTTTTTTCATCTACATCGATAAAAACCGGTGTTGCGCCTTCCAAAGAGACAACCTCTGCCGATGCAAAAAAGGTGAAATCGGGTACAAATACTGCATCTCCCGCTCCAACGCCAAATGCTTTGAGGGCAAGAGTAAGTGCATCTGTACCGTTAGCGCAAGATATACAGTGTTTTACACCTACATATTCTGCCAAAGAAGTTTCTAACTCTTTTACCGCTTTTCCCATGATATAACCGCCAGAGGCTGCGGTATCTGTCATTGCTTTGTCTATTTCAGGTTTTAATACATTATATTGTTTTACTAAATCTCTGAATTGCATATATTTAATAGTTTTAAGTTTTGAATATTGAGTTTTTTACTTAGTACATTATCTATTTTTTGGATACATAGAATTATCTATCTCCACAGTACTTGCATAATAAAAAAAGAAATATATATGGCTTCTAATTCCTTTTTTAATAAAATTAAAATGATCGTTTTTTCTCTGATATGGTTCATATATTGATATTATAAATCAATAAATGAACAAAAGTACAATAAAATAACCGAAATTGATACTTTACCGTACGTTTTTTTAACCTTACAAGTATCTATTTTAATGCAATGTAGGCTATTTATTTACAGTTACATAAAAAATCAGCCGATTTTTATTAAAAATCGGCTGATAATATATGGACTAATTAAATTACAAATTTGGGTTCAATGTTTTCCAATCAGCAACTGCCGGAATAATGCCCATGCTGATTACCTCGTCGCGAAGTTTTACCAAATGGCTGTAACTCTCTTTTAGGGCTGCCATTTCGCTTTCTGTTCCTTTCGTCTCTTTAATTACAACACCATCTTTGGTTATTTCGGTTTCCATTGCCATCATAATATTTGAAAATTCGGGTGTATTCACGTAACATCCAGAGGGCCATCTGAAAGCTTCGCCACCCATTGCTGCGCGAATCATTTCAACAGAAACATAAGACGGACTTTGGAAAGATGAGCGTCCTCTTAGCTTGATAATATTAGCTCCTCCTTTTGTAATGTTAAGTTTTATTGCTTCCCAATCTTCGTTAGTCAACTTAGAAGTACCGATAAGTTCAGTCAAAGGTTTTCCTTCGATTTTTGCAGTTGAAGCAAAAACAGCCATTTGTTCGCCGTGTCCGCCATAAGTGCGACTATTGGTTACATCGCTCTGTTTTACTCCGAAATGTTTCGCAAGTTCACTTTGCAGACGAGTGCTGTCCAATCCGGCAAGTGTTGTTACGTTAGCCGGTTTCAACCCTGAGTGGATTAAAGCTACCAAACCGGTAATATCAGCCGGGTTGAAAATTACGGTCAACTGTTTTAAATCGGGACAATATGCTTTGATATCTTTTCCTAATTGTGCTGCAATTTCAGCATTTCCTTTCAGCAAATCTTCGCGAGTCATACCGTCTTTGCGTGGTGCTCCTCCCGAAGAAATCATATATTTTGCATCGGTAAATGCCTCTTTAATATCTGTTGTAAAAGTGAAGTTTATACCATCAAAACCGCAATGGCGCATCTCTTCATACACACCTTCCAAGCCTAAAGCAAATGGGTCGTACAGACAAATATTGGGTGTAAGGCGCATCATAGCTGCTGTTTGTGCCATATTTGAGCCAATCATACCGGCAGCACCAACAATAGTAAGTTTTTCGTTTGTTAAAAAAGTCATGATTTAATTGTTTATTATTTAAGAAGTTTTTTCAAGACCACAAATTTACAAATAATAGACCTATTAATCTAAAAAATAACACAAAATAATGGTTAAAATAAATCGGTAAGAATAGGTTTTTGCTAATTGGTGAATAGTGAATAGTGGGTGGGTGTTCCCGCACTTTAGACTTTGACTCCTTATTTATGAGTGATAAGTGATGAATGAGTGTTCAAAACTCAATATTCGGAGCTACAGATATCTATCTGTCATTTCGAACGAAGAGAGAATTCTGTTTTGATAGTTTCATGTTACGAGTTGAGAGAACGCCCATCACCCATCACTTGTGCTTTAAACATAGAATTAATTTGCACATTAACACATTGTCAAATTTGCATATTAAATCATTGTTTTGTTGCTACTACAGCTATTCCTAGTTCGTTAAGTTGCTCTTTCTCAACCGATGAAGGTGCATCAATCATCACGTCGCGTCCCGCATTATTTTTGGGGAAGGCGATACAATCGCGGATGCTATCCAACCCTGCAAAAATAGAAACGAATCGGTCTAATCCGAAAGCAATTCCGCCATGTGGCGGTGCTCCATATTGGAAGGCATCCATTAAAAATCCGAATTGCTCTTGTGCTCGTTCTTCGGTAAAACCTAATACCGAAAACATCTTTTTTTGTAATGCACTATCGTGGATACGTATTGAACCGCCACCAATCTCTACTCCGTTGATAACCATATCGTAAGCATTTGCACGAACAAGTCCCGGCTCTGTATCTAAAAGAGGAATGTCTTCTTTCTTAGGCGAAGTGAACGGATGATGTTTTGCAAAATAGCGATTTAATTCTTCATCTTTTTCCAATAACGGAAAATCTACTACCCAGAGGCATTTATAAACGTTTTTATATCTTAATCCGAGACGAGTTCCCATTTCCAAGCGAAGTTCACAAAGTTGTTTTTGTGTTTTTTCTGTTTCTCCGGCTAAAATCAATATCAAATCGCCCGGTTTTGCATTACAACGTTCTGCCCATCTTCTCAAATCATCTTCGTTGTAGAACTTGTCAACTGACGATTTGAGAGTTCCGTCTTCGTTGTATCTCAAATATATAAGTCCTTTTGCTCCGATTTGCGGACGTTTTACGAAGTCTGTCAATTCGTCTAACTGCTTTCTTGTGTAAGAAGCACAGCCTGTTGCACAAATTGCGGCAACATACTCGGCTGAATCGAAAACAACGAAATTCCGATTTTGAGTTAAATCCTTCATTTCTACGAATTTCATTTCAAATCTGATATCTGGTTTGTCGCTTCCGTAGTTTTTCATTGCATCGGCATAACTCATTCTCGGAAAATCCGTAATCTCCACATTTTTTATCGTTTTAAACAGATGTTTAGTCAAACCTTCAAACAGAGAAAGCACATCTTCTTGTTCTACAAACGACATCTCGCAATCGATTTGAGTAAACTCGGGTTGACGGTCGGCACGAAGGTCTTCATCTCTAAAGCACTTCACAATTTGGAAATAACGGTCAAATCCCGATACCATAAGCAATTGTTTAAATAGTTGCGGCGATTGTGGAAGTGCGTAAAATTCGCCCTGATTCATTCGTGAAGGAACAATGAAGTCTCTTGCACCTTCGGGAGTGGAACCTATTAATACCGGTGTTTCCACTTCCAAAAATCCAAGATTATCTAAAAAGCGTCTTGTCTCGAAAGCCATTTTGTGACGCATTTCCAAATTGCGTCTTACAACATCTCTACGCAAGTCTAAATAGCGATATTTCATTCTTATATCGTCTCCTCCGTCAGTATCGGTTTCGATGGTGAAAGGCGGAGTCTTGGCTGCATTTAAGACAACAAGTTCCGCAACAATAATTTCGATTTCGCCGGTAGTGATATTCGGATTTTTACTCTGTCTTTCGGCTACTTTACCTTTTACTTGTATAACCCACTCGCGTCCCAATTTATTGGCTTGTTCGCAAAGCTCGTTATTTACTTCTTGGTTGAATGAAAGTTGTGTTATTCCGTATCTATCGCGTAAATCGATAAATGTCATTCCCCCCATTTTTCGTATGCGTGCTACCCATCCGGCTAATGTAACTTCTTTGTTTACATCTGCAATAGTGAGTTCGCCACAGGTTCTGTTTCTATACATGATTTTATTAAGTTTCTGCATTTAGGGTGCAAATTTACCAATTTATTTTATACTCATCCCCTTTGATTGTATAAAAAGCAAAAATTTCAAACAAATTTTCGAACAAAACGCTTATCTTTGTCGCTGCTACATCAACATAAATTGTTCGATAATGAAAACTTTCATACAGTTATTACTTTTCTTGCTGCTGTTTTTGCCCATACACGCTCAAGATAGAGGGTCTATTTGCAATTTGGGTTTTTCGTTCGAAATCAGCAAAAATCCGCGATGGGGCGATGGCGAACCGGTAATTACAGAAGTATTTCACGGCTCACCGGCTGAAAAGGCGGGGTTGAAGCCTAATGATATTATCCTCGAAATAAACGGAAAAGGAACGTATCTTAAGCCATACAACACAATAATGTCGTGGTTTAATGAAGATGAAGCTGAAATATCGCTTTCTGTACGAAATTTCAAAAATATTTTCAAGAACTATGTAATCTGGAAAAATTGTCGTCAGAAAAATGCAATAAGCGAAGCTCAATTAGCTTCGGTTTTCGCTTTTTACAGTTTGGAAGATGTGCAGGATAGAAAGTTTATCATGCCTATAACCGTGAAAGAGTCATCCGATGTAAGTTTCTTCAATTATCGCACATACGATTTTACTTCTGAAAACGAAGCTACTTACTATTATGACACGCGTATCAACGCAATTTTTTCGAGAGCATTGGCAGAAGTTGGCTTGGTAAGAGATACCGAAGATCCTGATTTTATAATCGAAACATATTATAGCTATAAAAATAATCCTATGTATAAACCGAACTCTCCAACGTTTGATAATTACCAGTCGGTGTGGCGATTTGATATGAGAAACAAGAATATGGTTAAAGTTCCGTTTTATAGCCCTTCGGAAGCTGTCAGGGTTGATGATATTGCATATAATGTGAGGTTTGGGTATAAAATTTACGACAGAAAATACGTTAAACCGGGCAGTAAAATCATAGTTTGGGAAAGCGAGATTGATGAGAAGTTGAGAGAAGATTACGGCTTGTTGAACTATTTGGAATTGAATTTACCTCTTATGTTGAAAAAGTTTCCTTACTCAAAAAATCCCCAATTCGGCACTTTTCACGTAACTCTTACTCGATACAACTATACCGGAATAAGTTATGATATGGACGATTTGAGTACGGTCGTTTTTGTTGAAGCCAACTCTCCCGCCGCTAAAGCAGGAATTAGAGTAGGAGATAAAGTAAAACAGGTGCAAAATCATACGTTTAAACATAACTCGCAAACTTTATCACAAAACTATCGTCGCTTTATTGCCGAAACAATGCAATATAGAGATAAAAAAACCAAATATACCGATGCTCATGGCTTTAAGGATGCAATGTTTTGGGATATTTCGCACTACAACAGTATCGAAAAGCAGATAAACAGCAAAAGGTATAAATCGGCTTTTTCATACCTTTTCAACTTCAATCAGTATGTGGACTGGAATACCCCGCGACTGATATCTTTTGTGGTTGAAAGAGACGGCGAAGAGCTGTTTTTCGAAGTGAAACCTATCATTGTTGAGAATGATCAGATTTTGGTAGATTGATAGTTTTTTTGTTTTTTTTCTTCTTTGTTTTGGATTTAAAGGCAGTTTTTTTAGCTGTTGTCGGAATGTTTTCTTTATCCGTTTTTTGTTGAGTTTTTTTGTTTTTAGATTTGTTGTTATCTCTCTTTTTTCTTAAACGGTGTATTTTCTTAGTCCTGTTTTCACTGCCGTATTTTTCAGGATTATATTCGGGAACTTCTCCCAATTGTTCGGGAGTAGGCATTTTATAGATATCTTTTTGCAAAAAACTTTCTATTTGCCAAAAACGATACTGTTCATCCGGTGCAACAAACGTTATGGCAATACCTGAATCGCCTGCTCGTGCAGTACGTCCGATGCGATGTACATAATCTTCAACATCGTATGGCACATCGAAATTAATAACGAGAGATATATCATCAATGTCTATTCCGCGTGCCACAATATCGGTTGCGACAAGAATGTCCACTCTTTCGTTTTTAAATTCGTGCATTACACTGTCGCGTTCCGATTGTTCTAAGTCGGAATGCATGGCATCGGCTACCAACCCCATTTTGCGTAACGATTTGGCTATCTCTTTTACCTTCTTTTTCTTACCTGAAAAAAGTATAACCTTTTTCGGTCTGTTTTTACTGAATAATTCTTTTAAAATTTCTATTTTTTGAGGTTCGTAACAGATATATGCCGATTGTAGTATTGCTTCGGGCGGGCGTGCAATAGCAATGGTTATCTCTTTGGGATTACTAAGAATGTTTTTTGCCAGCTGCTTTATTTTTGCCGGCATAGTAGCCGAAAACATAATCGTTTGACGCTCTTTGGGCAATAGCTTTTCAATTTTCATAATATCATCATAAAAACCCATATCGAGCATACGGTCGGCTTCATCCAAAATAAAATATTTTACACCGGAAAAATCTATATCATATAAATTAATGTGAGAAAGCAATCTTCCCGGTGTGGCAATTACCACATCGGCACCGAGTTGAAGTCCGTTTTTCTGTACACCCCACGCTTCGGCGTCATTACCGCCATAGACTGCTACCGACGAAAATGGGGTAAAATAAGAAAATCCCTCCATCTGTTGGTCAATTTGTTGAGCCAATTCGCGAGTAGGAGCCATGATTATGGCATTTACTTTGTCTTCATCATGATTCTCGGTTTGCAGGTTATTAATCAGGGGCAAAAGAAAAGCCGCCGTTTTTCCTGTTCCCGTTTGAGCACAGGCAATTATGTCTCGTTTATCGAGAATAACCGGAATCGCCAATTCTTGAACCGGTGTAGTTTCTGTAAAATTCATTGCCGCAAGACCTTCTAACAGAGAGTCGCACAGCGGAAGTTCGGTAAATAGCATGAAGATATTTTATATTTTTACAAAGATAATCTATTTTTCGTCTAAGAGGCTGTTTAAAAATTTTTCATGCTCTTATTTTTAGTTAATTTTTGATGGATTTGAATTTTCATTTCGCATTATGTAGCAGGATACTTTGCAGATTTACAAGAATTTGAATCCCCCTGTATAAAAGGAAAAGTTAAACATAAAACCCAAAATCAAATCATACCGATTATTGAAGACATTCCTGTCTATATGGAATAACAAAATCAATAAAAAAACGATAGTTTTTGAAGATTTAAAAGAGATATTCAAGAGACTCCAAGTGATTTTGGGTTTTCGAAATATCTCTCTTTTTATTTACATCGGATTTAAAAGTAATTAAAAACATCCAATATCAGACTTTCAAATTAAAATAAAAAACCACATCCAATAAATAAACTAATATTCATTTTATATCGTTTTATATAGGTTATAGTAAGTGTAATAAAAATTGTTCTCTTATGAAGAAATTTATATCCATAGCTTTTGCAACTGTGATTTTTTTCTCACTGCAAGCACAAAACAGACCTACAATGAACTACGACCAACAATGGGAAACCGTTGCAAAACTTGAAGAAGAGTCGCTTCCAAAGTCAGCGGCGGAACAGGTAGACAAAATTTTGCGACAAGCCATTACCGAAAAGAATAGTCCGCAAATGATTAAAGCCTTAATACATCAGGGAAAATATGATTTGACAACAGATGCCGAAAACGATACTGCCATTTTCCAAAACTTGCAGTTGATGTTGGAAAAAAGTACCAACATTGTGGAAAAATCGGTATTGCACTCTATGTTGGGCGAACTATATTTGCAATATTATCAAAAAAACAGTTGGATGATTGATGAACGTACTGAGATAAAAGGCTTTGTACCACAAGATATGAAAGAATGGACACGAAATATCTTCTTTGATAAAGTGGTGGAGCATCTGAATGCATCTGTTTTATCACGAAAAGAGTTGGAAAACACGCAGGTGAAAACGTATGCTGCCGTGTTGGAGTTGGGAGAAGATTCTCGTCGTTTTTACCCTACGATGTATGACTTTTTAATGCTTCGTGCAATCGATTGTTATGGACAAATAGAAAACAATTCCGATTTAAGTCGTTCTCCGGCAACAAAAAACATATCGCTTGAGGATTTGTTTGTCTCGGCAAGTGAGTTCGTAAATTTAAACTTTAAACCGCAACTTGCGGATTATAATTTATGGACATTCGAAACCTACAAAAGATATTTGATTTCCCTTCTTGACAGAAAAATGAGACAATCGGTTTTACTTACCGATTTGAAGAGAGTCGGCACTCTTTTTAAATTCCGTAATGCTTATAATAAAAATGCCTTACCATTACTAAAAAACATGCTTAAAGATTGGAAAGATGAGCCGATAAGTGTAGAAATTGTTGAAAAAATAGCAGACATTTATCAATATGATATTTCAATGATTGTTTATGACCTTAAAAAAGAGGAAAAAACAAAAGAACTTTATGATTTATTGCAAAACATTATTGGTAAGTTTCCCCAATATGAGCGAATCTCAGTAATTGAAAATCGCCTTACTCGACTTGTTCAACCCGAAATTAATTTTTCCTGTAAAACAGCTTATTCATTAAAAGGCAAAAAGAAACTATCTGTTCATTACAAAAATATAAAAAACATTAAAGCCAAACTTTACAAATTGCCAACTTCAACAATTTCTTTTTCGCACAGATACAATAATCCCTATTATTCAGAAGAGCAAAAAACATTTGTAAAAGAGATTGATTTTGTTTTACCAAGAAGAGAACCTTATTTGGAAGGGAAAACCGAATTGGAGTTGGATATAAACGATTACGGTGTTTATAAATTGGAGTTCGATTATCACGAAAAAGATAAATCCGATCAATATATAGAGGAGAATTACTACTTTGTTGTATCAGATATAGCGTCTTTTGCTCGCATATCGGGAGAAAACAGATGTGAGTTTTTTGTGGTAAACAGGGAGAGCGGAAAGCCGATAAGAGATGCAAAAGTGAATATTTATAGCAGAGAATATAAAGGAGGAGAGTATCACTATACTCTGATTAAAACAATATCTACAAATGAGATTGGATTAGCTGAATATGCTGATGAAGAAGAGGATTATGACTTTAAGGATTTATTATACAACGTATCTTTAAATAATGGTTCGCAGTTGCTTCTTTCTAAATTGCCGTACTCATATTATTATGATGATAGTGAAACAGATATTACTGAAAATGTTAATATTTATACTGATAGAAGTTTATATCGTCCCGGACAGACTGTTTTTTTTAAAGCTGTTGCAACAATAACAGAGGATGGTAAGTCGCAAGTTTCTGCCAATAAAACACTCGATTTTACTCTAAAAGATACACATTGGAATGAAGTTTCCAAACAAACTCTGAAAACCAATGAGTTTGGTTCTGTTTCGGGAGAGTTTGCATTGCCACAAGGTGTACTTTCGGGAAATTTTACAATATCCACTGAAAACGGGAGCATTTATTTTCGTGTAGAAGAGTACAAACGACCCTCATTTGTGGTTTCGTTCGATAAAATAGATAAAACATATAAATTCGGCGAAGAGATTATTTTGACGGGAGAAGCAGAAAACTTTTCGGGAATAAAACTGCAAAACGCTAATGTAGCATACAAAGTAACTCGCCAACAATCGAGATGGTGGAGATGGGGCGGAGAACCCGAACATTTTGCCGAGGGAATTACTTCAACAGATGAGAATGGAAAATTTTCTATTACGTTTACACCGCAAAAAGCCGATAAAGAGTTTTCTGTGTATGGTATCTATACATTTAATGTAGAGGCTACGGTTACCGATGTGAATGGAGAAACGCAAATCGGAAATTATTCTGTTGCCGTAGGAGATGTTTCTATGGTGCTAAATATCGATATTCCGGAACAGTTTGAAAAATCATTAGAAGAAAAGATTATTATTTCTGCGAAAAACTTAGATGGAAATGAAATACAAACAACAGGCAGTTACACGATTTTCTCTTTGCATGAGAATGACTCAATCAATAAGCAGGTATTGCAAGGTCGTTTTGAAAATGGAGAGCAGAAAGAGTTAAAAGAGCAGTTGAAAAAACTTGCATCGGGAAAATGTCGTATCAAATTGCAAGCAAAAGACGATAGAAATAACACTATTGAAGAGGAAAAAGATTTTGTTATCTTTTCCTACTCCGATAAGCGACCGCCAATAAAAACCAACGAGTGGCTTGTGGTTAAAAACAAAATGTTTTCATCTGAAAAACCTGCCGAAATTATTTTTGGTGCAACCGATAATGTAAGCGTGTTGTACGAACTTTGGATTGGGAACACTCTGTTGAAACGCGAATGGGTGAAAATAAATAACGAGAATCGATTGTTTACCGTTCCGTTCAAATCGGAATATAAAGATGGTTTAACGGTAATGATGACATACATAAAAGACGAAAAATTTTATCATCACACAACACAAATCATCTCTGAAAAGGAAAAACCCGAATTGAACATAAAAATGGATGTATTCCGCGATAAAATTCGTCCCGGAGCAAACGAAGAGTGGCGATTAAGTATAAAAGACAGTAAGGGAAATCCCGCTACGGCGGAAATATTGGCAGGAATGTATGACTTTTCGCTTGACCAAATTTATCCTGCAACAAAATGGATGTTGTCTTTACCCTATTTTGAAAAATATAAAACCGCATCTTCATTGCGAAGTGATAATTCATTTAACGAAGATTGGATAAATATTTATATTCCGACATATTTTAAGAACGAAACGACATTTGCTTTCGACAGATTTAATTGGTTCGATTTTTCGTTTTTTCAATATGGAGGTATGTTATACAGAGCATTGGCAGGAAGTGCAGCCGGAGTAAAGGTTGAAGAATCAGATGTTCTTAATGAAGTTGTTGTAGCTTATGGAGTTTCTAAGGAGGTAAAAGAAGACGTGGAGATAAATAGTACTGAACAAATGTCTCTACCATTACCATCTCAGAATCAACCACAAATCCGCCGCAATTTCAACGAAACAGCTTTCTTTTTCCCGCAATTGCGTACCAACGAAAAAGGCGAAACCCAAATCGCTTTCACCGTTCCCGAGAGCAATACCCGCTGGCGTTTCCGTGTGTTGGCACACGATAAAAACCTCAACGTGGGTCAGACGGAAGCCTTTACCGTTTCGCAAAAAGAGTTGATGGTTACGCCAAATATGCCGCGTTTCCTCCGCCACGGCGACCGTGCGAGCATCTCAACAAAAATTTCCAATTTGTCGGACAAAACGATTAACGGAAACGTGAAGTTGGAGTTTTTCAATCCGGTAACCGACGAAATTATAAACATTATTTCGCCGGAAAATCAGTCGCAACCGTTTTCTCTGAATAAAGATGAATCATCCGATGCTCGGTGGATGTTTGATGTTCCCTCAAATATCGATGTTATCGGTGTGCGAATCGTGGCTCAAAGCGAATCGTTCAGCGATGGCGAACAGCACGCTCTTGCCGTACTTCCCAACCGGATGCTTGTAACGGAAAGTATGCGTATGGATGTGAACGGCACGCAAACCAAAGAGTTTACGATGGACAGATTGGCAAACAAAACATCGGGCACCATCGAAGATTATCGTCTCACGCTCGAATTTACATCTAATCCCGCGTGGTATGCCGTGCAGGCACTTCCCGTGTTGAGCAATCCCGATAACGATAACGCTGTTTCGTGGTTCGTCTCGTATTACGCCAATACGCTCGGAATGCATATTTCAAAAGCCTATCCCAAAGTGTCGGCTATGATTGAAGCGTGGAAAAAACAGGGTGGCGATTCGGAAACATTGCTGTCGAATCTCGAAAAAAATCAGGAACTCAAAAATGTGTTGTTGGAAGAGACTCCTTGGGTGTTGGAAGCGAAAAACGAAGCGGAGCAGAAACAAAAACTTTCTCTTCTGTTCGATTTAAACCGTAACCAAAACCTTACCCGCCAAGCTATCGACAAACTCGCGGAATTGCAAACATCGCAAGGCGGATGGAGTTGGTTTAAAGGGTTTTATCCGAGTCGCAGCATTACGCAATACGTTCTTTACGGATTTAATCAACTGAAAGAGTTAAAAGCGGTTGAGTTTGACGACAATATCATCGCAATGCAAACTAAAGCCGTTCGGTATATTGATGCGGAAGCTGTTCGTAATTTTGAAGAACTGAAAAAAGACAACAAGAATTGGCGAAAAATAGAATCTATTTCGGTTTTCGAATTGGAATATCTATATGTTCGTTCATTGTATAATCAACCGATGGATGCTAAAACAAAAGAGATGGTCGATTTCTACACATCGGTTGTAGAGAAAAATTGGACTCAATTTGGTTTGTACGAACGTTCCTTAGTCGCCGTGTTGATGCACAGGAACGGAAAAGAAAATATCGTTCAAAATATTCTCAAATCGTATAGAGAACATGCAACTGTTTCTGACGAAATGGGTATGTATTGGGCTAATAACAGATCTCACGTATTTATGTCGCAATCGGCAACATCGGTGCATACGTTTATAATGGATGCTTTCCGCATCGGCGGCGCGAAAGCTGACGAAATGGATAATATGAAGCGTTGGCTTTTGAAACAAAAACAGACACAACTGTGGGAATCCGCTCACGCCACAATGGATGCCGTTTATGCTTTGTTGAGTACGGGAACTGATTGGTTCTCATCGGAAAACAAAACCACCGTAATCATTGCAAATAAACTCATTGAGCCGGTTAAACAAGAACTCGGCACGGGATATTTCAAGGAAGCGTGGCATAAATCGGAAATCGTTCCGCAAATGGGCAAAGTGAAAATCGAGAACAGCGGAAACGCTCCGGCTTGGGGAGCACTTTATTGGCAATATTACGAAGATTTGGATAAAATATCGAAAACAGATGCATCATTGGATGTAGAAAAACTGCTTTTCGTGGAAAAACCCGATGCGTCGGGAACAAAACTCAATCCGATTACCTCTGATAGTCCGTTGAAAGTTGGCGATAAAGTGATCGTACGTCTGACAATTCGTGCCGACAGAGATTTCGAATTTGTACATCTGAAAGATATGCAAGCCGCATCTTTCGAACCGATCGAACAACTTTCGGGCGTGAAGTGGCAAGGTGGAACCGTCTATTATCAAACATCGAAAGATTCGTCAACCAATTTCTATTTCGATGTTTTACCGCGTGGAACGTATGTTTTTGAATACGGTGTCTTTGTTACCCGAACAGGTGACTATTCCAACGGAATAACCACCATTCGGTGCATGTACGCACCGGAATTTACGTCGCATACCGCAGGAATTAGATTGAAAGTGGTTGAGTAAAAAAAACTCATTTCAATAAAAAATAACGTTAAAATCAATTCTTATATTAAACGAAATGCTTAATTTTGCGTCTATCATATATTAAAAACAAAATAAAAATGAAAAAAGCAGGATTATTGCTGATGTTCAGCATTATATTTAGCGCGTTTGTGTTTTCACAATCGGCTCCAAAAATGGAGTTCAATAAAAAAGTTCACGATTTTGGAGTTATAAAGGAAGAGGTAGGTTCGGTTACTACTCAGTTTGAGTTTACAAACACAGGAAAATCGCCTATTATTATTCAGCGTGTTTCTACTTCGTGCGGATGTACCACACCGAGTTATACCAGAGAACCGGTTTTGCCGGGTAAAAAAGGTATAGTTTCGGCGAAATATTCAACCGTAGGTCGTCCCGGAAATTTTAATAAATCTATAACCGTTTATACAAATATTCCCGATACGATATTTACGTTAAATATCAAAGGCTCCGTTACACCAAGGGAAAAGTAGGATAGACGAAATCACAAATCGAAAAAGAGTAAAGGCAAATATTTATTTGTTTTTTAGCAAAAATAAGAGCCGAATAGAGTATCTTTGCAAAAATGCTTTATTCGGTTCTCTATATTTTTATTTATACCGATAAGTTATCAAATTTTTCATACAATTTAATCATTAAAAAACATGTGCCATCCTGAAAATGACCCCAAATATTTAGGTTTAGCAGTAAACAAAGGTGTTTCTCAACCGCCAAGTATAAATCCATATTTAAAAAAGAAGTCAGCCCGCTCTTTACATCCTGTAGATGTATATGTTGAAGGAGTGTTGTCGGGCAATCTTGCGCTTCTGAGTCAGGCAGTTACATTGGTGGAGAGTTCAAATCCGAAACATCAGGAAAAGGCGCAGGCTATCATAGAAAAGTGTCTTCCATATTCGGGTAAATCCATTCGTGTAGGGATAACGGGAGTGCCGGGAGCAGGAAAGAGTACATCTATAGACTCTTTTGGAATTCATCTGCTCAAAAAAGGGCATAAATTGGCTGTTTTGGCGATTGACCCTTCGAGTGAGTTGTCAAAAGGCAGTATCCTGGGCGATAAAACTCGTATGGAAAAGCTATCGGTTGAAAAGAATGCATTTATTCGTCCTTCGCCTTCGGCAGGGTCATTGGGAGGAGTTGCACGTAAAACTCGTGAAAGCATTATTTTGTGTGAAGCAGCCGGTTTCGATTACGTGTTTGTGGAAACCGTAGGAGTAGGGCAGAGCGAAACAGCCGTGCACTCGATGGTCGATTTCTTCTTGCTTATCCAACTTTCCGGAACGGGAGACGAGCTGCAAGGCATCAAACGCGGAATTATGGAAATGGCTGATGGAATTGTTATTAACAAAGCCGACGGCGATAATATAGAAAAAGCAAAACTGGCACAGCGACACTTTGCAAATGCTTTGCATCTGTTTCCGTTGCCCGAATCGGGTTGGACGCCCGAAGTATTGACCTATTCCGGTTATTACGGTTTGGGTATTGCAGAGGTGTGGGATATGATTCATCGTTATATCGATTTTGTGAAGAATAACGGTTACTTCGACAAAAAACGTAACGAGCAATCCAAATATTGGATGTACGAAACTATCAACGAACGATTGAAAAACGATTTTTATAATAACGAACACAATGCAGAGATGATGAAAGTACTCGAAAAAGAGGTGGTTTCAAGACAGAAGAGTCCTTTTATGGCTGCAAAAGAGATTTTGGACAGCTATTGTTCGAGATAAAAATCTCTTTTTCCGCATTTGTCCTAAATATAACTATTTTTAGGTTATGCTCAGGGATTAAAGGCTTTAAGCCCGTTCGTCCCTTAATTCGGCACAGCAATCAACGGCTAAAAGCCCGTTTGTTGCATTTATAAGACATTAAATAACGGGATACCCCGACTCGGTTAATCCCGATTCTCTTGTCGAATGGATTTGCAATTGCGACTTTCCGAAAAACTTTCTTGTTCACTTAAAAATATTTTGGAACTCTGTACCTCTAATGCGCTTATTATAATTTAAATACTACAAATATATCCGGTGCTCTGCTCCTTTTTATGTTGACTAAGTAGCTGCTAATTTGGACATAGCAACTGCTTAACCCAATAACCAACAGCCTATAACCTTACAAATCTTTCAATAGTTTATCGCCATCCTTATCCTTCAAACTTATTCTGGTTTTTTCTAAAGCATCCCAATACGATGAATACTTGCCGTTCACATCAATAAGAAAATCTTCAGAGCCTTTTTTATCGATTTTAGAGATGAGCGTGTTCACTGAAATCAGATGCACATCCAAAGCGGGTTGATAAGCCATATTTCTCACATCATTATCTATCGGCGTAGGCAACACCAATTTGATTTCCTGCAACTCATCAATAATATCATTTGTCAATTTCAACGGAATTCTGCATCTGTACGAAATCTGGCTGGCGGTAAGCGGTCTGTCGCCATTAACAAATTGTTTTACAATGGTTGACATAACGGTTATTATAAAAAAATCGCGATACCGCCTACTGATATTTTTGGTCTCTTTTTCGAACAAAAACTTATTCAGATTTTGAGCGGAATATGACAAAGACGCACCTATAAGTACGATAAACCACGACAATTGCAACCAAAGCAGTAGCAAAGGTATTGCCGCAAATGTTCCGTAAATAGCGTTATATTTTGTTATCCACAACTGACCGTTCAAATAAAACATCTGAAATATCTGAAACGCCGTTCCTGCAACAACACCCCCAATCAGAGCATTTAGAAACTTTACTCTGATATTAGGAATAAATTTATAAACAGAAGTAAGAATAATAATTACAAGAAGGAATGGAATTACATTGAGTAATATATTGATAAGTGGATTTAATATAAATCCCAATTTATCAAAATAACCGGCTGAAGAGCTTATAAAAATATTAATGGAACTTTGCAGCAAAATAAATATTGGCATAAGCAATACTATAGCGAAATAGTCGGTTATCCTGCGTTGTATTTTCCTGCCGGAAGATATCTGCCAAATCTTGTTAATACTGTTTTCTATATCAATAAAAAGAATAACAATGGTATATAGAAGCAAAGCGATACCGATACCTGCAAAAAGTCCGCCTTGAGCGTGTTGTAACGAATTATTTATAAAATTGATAACCATGATAGTGGTATTATTATGACCACCCAAATACTCAAAAAGCTGGCTTTCCATTATCTTTTCGAAGCCAAATCCACGTGCTATGGCGAAAAGTACAGCCAAAATAGGAACTAATGATAAAATTGTTCTGTAAGTTAGTGAACGAGCACTTGCGGCAATATCCTGCTCTTGTGTATTTCTAACCGTCAAAACAATCACTTTCAATATATTATGGAAAATATTTCTTTTATTTGAAAAATTCTCTGAACTCAATCGCCAAATATCGTGTGATAAAAATTGTATCCAATATTTAATTCTAATATTTGTTTTTTCGATGAACCCTTTTTTCTTTCTCTCTATTTTTCCCCTTTCATTCATAGATGTAATTATTATAATGTATCAATGCTTTTTAGTAAACGAACAAACTTTTACAACTGTAAGTGGTATTTTGTCATTCAGAACGGAGTTAAAGCGGAGTTAAGAATCTAAACATTAGATGTCTCACTGCGTTCTACATGACAAGGCAAAACCATAAAGTCCGCTTCTACGCGAATCATTTCGCTTGAAATCCTTCCGATAACTCGTAACAACCATCAACCCGTAACACACAATACGCTCTCAAAACCATTCCGACTGTAACTCAATATTATACGCAATAAATACAAAAGTAATATTAAATTAGATAATTATCGGGAAAATGGAGTAAAATTTTTGATTTTATTAGTCAAAAACAAGCAATAATTTCACAACTACAGAATTATAATATTTCTCATTTTTTTACTACCTTTGCAGTCAAAATTTACAAAAGGTATAAAATCATTGAAAATGAGCAAGAAATTTACCGAATACAATCAGCTGAATTTATCAGAAATCAACAAAGAATTACTGAAACAATGGGATGAAAAAGATGTTTTCCACAAAAGTTTGGAGATACGTCAGGGGAGTCCCGAATTTGTGTTTTACGAAGGTCCGCCATCGGCAAACGGAATGCCCGGAATACACCACGTGATTGCACGCTCTATAAAAGATATTTTTTGTAGATACAAAACCATGAAAGGCTTCTTGGTAAATAGAAAAGCAGGATGGGACACACACGGACTTCCGGTAGAACTCGGTGTGGAAAAATCGCTTGGTATTACCAAAGAGAATATAGGAAAAACCATTTCGGTGGATGAATACAATGCTGCTTGTCGCACCGAAGTGATGAAATACACCAAAGAGTGGGTAGATCTTACTCGCAAAATGGGTTATTGGGTAGATATGAACGACCCTTATATTACCTACGACAACAGATATATAGAGGCTCTTTGGTATTTGCTAAAAGAGATTTATAAAAAAGGTTATCTATACAAAGGATATACAATACAACCATATTCGCCGGCAGCAGGAACCGGATTGAGTACACACGAGCTGAATCAACCGGGCTGTTATCGCGATGTAAGAGACACCACTTGTACAGCTCAGTTCAAAGTGAAAAATCCGCTGCCCGAATGGACAGAATTTGGAGAGCCGTTTTTCCTTGCCTGGACAACCACTCCGTGGACATTACCATCGAACGTGCTGTTGGCTATGGGACCAAATATTGAATACGTTGCCGTTCAAACATATAATCCTTATACGGGCAAACCAATGACAGTTGTCTTGGCTAAAAGCTTGCTCGGAGCTTATTTCCCCGAAAAAAATGCCGGATTAAGTCTGGAAGATTATAAAGAGGGAGACAAAAACGCTCCTTTCCGTGTTTTGGAAAAGGTTTGGAAAGGTTCTGAACTGGCAGGAATAGAATATGAACAACTTTTTCCATGGATAAAAACATCTGACAACTCTTTCAGAGTAGTAACGGGAGATTTTGTAACTACCGAAGACGGAACGGGAATTGTTCATATTGCACCAACATTTGGAGCCGATGATGCCAAAGTCGGTAAAGAACACAATGTTCTTGGACTTACGCTAATAGATAAGGACGGTAATATCCGTCCGATGGTCGATTTGACAGGAAAATTCTATCTGATAGAGGATTTGGACGAAGAGTTTGTTCGCAACAATGTAAATGTAGAGTTATACAAAGAGTATGCAGGACGTTTCGTGAAAAACTCATACGACGAAACGCTTACAGAGGAAGATGCTACGTTAGATGTGGATTTATCTGTTTCACTGAAACTGCAAAATCGTGCTTTCCGTATCGAAAAGCACGTGCACAGCTATCCACACTGTTGGCGTACCGACAAACCTGTTCTCTACTATCCGCTCGATAGTTGGTTTATTCGCACTACTGCTTGCAAAGAGCGTATGATGGAGTTGAATGATACTATTAATTGGAAACCGCAATCTACCGGAACAGGACGATTCGGCAAATGGCTCGAAAACTTGCAAGATTGGAACTTGAGTCGCAGTCGTTATTGGGGAACGCCACTGCCAATTTGGCGTACCGAAGACGGAAAACAGGAGAAGTGTATCGGTTCGGTAAAAGAACTTTTCGATGAGATGCGAAAAGCTATCGATGCGGGAATAATGACAGAACTTCCTTGGAAAGATGTAACTATTGACAATTATAAAGAGTTGGAATACACAAAAATAGACCTGCACCGTCCATACGTGGACAATATTGTGTTGGTCTCGGACGATGGACAACCGATGCATCGCGAACTCGATTTGATTGATGTTTGGTTTGATAGTGGAGCGATGCCTTTTGCTCAGTTCTTCTATCCGCATCTTTCGGAAGAAGATTTTGCTAAGGTTTTCCCTGCCGAATTCATTGCCGAAGGTGTTGACCAAACTCGCGGATGGTTTTTCACTCTGCACGCTATCAGCACTATGGTAAAAGATAGCATCTCTTTCAAAAATGTGATTTCAACCGGACTGGTTCTCGACAAAAACGGAAATAAAATGTCGAAACGTTTGGGCAATGCTATCGACCCGTTCGAAACAATAGAAAAATTTGGCTCAGACCCACTTCGTTGGTATATGGTTACAAATGCCGCACCTTGGGATAATTTGAAATTCGATATTGAAGGAGTTGAGGAAGTACGTCGTAAATTTTTCGCAACGCTTTACAACACCTATTCGTTCTTTGCTCTTTATGCAAATGTGGACGACTTCCACAATCAATATCCGCAAATCGAGCACGAAAAACGTCCCGAGATTGACAGATGGATTTTATCGCTCTTGAATTCGCTTGTTAAAGAGGTTGATTCATCTTTTGCCAATTACGAACCCACAAGAGCAGGACGTGCGATAAACGATTTCGTAAACGACAACCTGAGTAACTGGTATGTTCGCTTGAACAGAAAACGTTTCTGGGGTGGCGAGATGACCGGCGATAAACTTTCGGCATATCAAACTCTTTACGAATGCTTGATAACAGTGGCAAAACTGATGGCTCCAATTGCTCCATTCTATGCCGACAGATTATATATAGACCTGACACAAGCAACCGAAAGCAAAGCGTCTGAATCAATTCACTTGATGGATTTCCCGACTGTAAATGAACAAATTATCGATGCTCAACTTGAAGAACAGATGTATCTGGCTCAAACAGCATCATCTATCGTTCTAGCATTGCGTCGCAAAGAGAATTTAAGGGTTAGACAACCGCTGTCAAGAATTTTAATTCCGGTTGTTGATAACGAACAACAAAAAAATATAGAGGCAGTTCAATCGCTTGTCCTTAGTGAAGTAAACGTGAAAGATATAGAGTTTGTGGATTCTGCAAACGCTATGCTGGTTAAAAGCGTAAAACCCGATTTCAAAAAACTTGGTCCGAAATATGGTAAGCTGATGAAACAGGTTGCCGCTCAAATTCAGGAAATGTCGCAAGACCAAATCAATGAATTGGAAAAAAACGGAAACATCTCTTTTGAAGTTGATGGACAGAATGTAAACATAAAGGCTGTAGATGTTGAGATTATTTCGGAAGATATTCCCGGATGGCTTGTAGGCAACGAAGGACGACTAACTATCGCACTCGATATTACCGTTACCGACGAACTCAGAAAAGAGGGTATCGCCCGCGAGTTTGTGAACCGTATTCAAAATCTGCGTAAAGCCAAAGATTTTGAAATTACCGACAGGATAGTTGTAAGAATTTCATCTAACGAGATGTTTGACGAAGCTGTAAATGACTTTTCAGACTATATCCAATCGCAAGTATTGGCAGACAGCATCGAAGTTACAAAAGAGAAACTCGAAGATGAAATTGAAATTGATGAAGTAACTTTAGGAATAAGTATCGAGAAAAAATAGTTGAATTTTCACTCTTTTTTCTTATCTTTGAACAAAAGAAGAAAACTAAACGTTTTCTTCTATTCTAATAAGTATAAACCATTAAAAAAACCGGATATTATGGATGAAAAAACAAAATATTCAGAAGAAGAATTGGAAGAGTTTCGCGAAATCATTAATCAGAAGTTAGAAGTAGCAAAGGCTGAATACGAAAACTATCGTGCCGCTGTTATGAATTCCGATGGAAATGATACAGTTGATACTTCGCCAACATTTAAAGTTCTGGAAGAAGGCGCATCTACCCTTTCAAAAGAAGAAGCCGGACGTTTGGCACAACGGCAGATGAAGTTTATCCAAAACTTACAGGCTGCGCTGATACGTATCGAAAACGGAACATACGGAATATGTCGCGAAACGGGAAAACTTATACCGAAGGAGAGACTTCGCGCTGTTCCACACGCAACGTTGAGTATCGAAGCAAAGGAAGGCAAAAGAAGCTGATTTCTATAAAAATGATATTAAAATTCTCACAAAATAGGGTTGAAACGGAAGAGATATTTTCCGTTTCAGACTCTTTTATGCTGTCAAATGGCAAATCAAATGGATACTACAAAAAAAGGATTGATAGCCGTTTTGGTTATCGTGGCTGTTCTATTTGCTGATCAAGCAAGCAAGATTTGGGTAAAAACCCACATGTCACTCTACGACATGGTGCATGTAACCGGTTGGTTTAAAATATATTTTGTGGAAAATAACGGTATGGCTTTTGGAATTGAAGCCATTGGCAAACTATTCTTGTCTGTATTTAGAATTGTTGCCGTAGGCGCAATTTCTGTATATCTGTTCAGAATAGTAAAAGAGAAGTATAAAGTCGGATTTATTACATGCATATCGCTGGTATTAGCGGGAGCATTCGGCAATATTATCGATAGCGTATTCTATGGAGTCATATTCGAAGCAAGCTATCCCGGGCATGTTGCACGTTTTGTTCCTTGGGGAGAAGGCTACGAGTCTTTATTACATGGCAAAGTTGTTGATATGCTCTATTTACCGCTTATAGAAGGTACTTATCCGAATTGGATGCCTTTTGTAGGAGGAAAAGAGTTTCTGTTTTTTCGTTTTATTTTCAACATTGCCGACTCTGCTATTTCCGTAGGAATGGTTCTTATAATAATATTTTATCGCAAAACTCTCTCTTTATCGCTTTTATCGAAAAAGGAGAGAGAAAAATCGGAACTACAAAAAGAAGAACAACAATCCTAAAAAAAACGTCCATTAGTGAATCGTAAAAGCACTATTTATCTGACTTTTTTTGTTATACTTGGCATCTCTCTTTCGTATTGCAGTCGCCCGAAAGAGGTACTGAGCAGAAAGAGTATGGAAAATCTGTTGTACGATATTTACATTGCAGAAGCAATGATTGACAACGATTATCAGTCTTTTGATACGCCACAAAAAAAAGAGGCACTAATCAGTCAGGTATTCAAAAAACATAACATAACTCAAGCTCAATGGGATAGTTCGTTGGCTTGGTATTCTGACAGAACGGATGTATATTTAAGAATAAACGACTCGGTAAAAGCACGTCTAAAAAGAGAGCAAAATGCGTTACAATTGTTGATTAACAAACAATCTTCGCAACAAAATCTCACTGCATCCCGATTCAACTCTGCCTATTATATTCCACGATTATATTCATTTAGTGAAATAAGTTCACAAAATGGGTTCCGTTTCAGGTTAGATTCTGTAAATATTTCAGAAAAAATAAAACAAGACGATTTTGAGTTTTCGTTCAGAGTGATTGGTATCCCGCAACAGACACCGCCAAATCTGCTTACAGGGCTGATATTGCAATACAAAGACACAACTATTTATAAAATCGAAAAAGTGTTGCACAACCAACAATATATTATAAACGGGCAAAAACATATCAGATTTAATAGAGACACATTGGTAATTAACGATACAATACGTAAAATTGCAGGATTTATCAAACTGCAAGATACTTTTGGCAGATTCAAAAATATACAATTATACAATATCTCTTTGGGCAATATCAACAATAATAAAGAAGAACAAAATAGAGATATCGACATAGATACAGAAAAGCCTAAATTAGAAAAGACGATGCAAAAGCAATAATAACAGAACTTTATATGGGAAATCCCATTTTTTTCCTATTTTTGCACAGTCTATAAATACAGCATATAAAAATAATAATAAACAGATAAAATATAAATTTTTCGAAAACAATGAACACAAAAAGAGTTTATACCTTCGGAAACGGACAAGCCGAAGGACGTGCAGATATGAAAAATCTGCTGGGTGGTAAAGGTGCTAACCTTGCCGAAATGAATTTAATCGGAGTTCCGGTTCCTCCGGGATTTACCATTACTACCGAAGTTTGTAGCGAATACAATAAAATGGGTAAAGAACATGTAGTTAATTTGCTGAAAGACGAAGTAGAAAAAGCTATCGCTAATATCGAGAATTTGATGGGCGCCAAATTCGGCGACAGAGAAAATCCATGCTTGGTATCTGTACGTTCGGGTGCACGAGTATCAATGCCCGGTATGATGGACACTGTTCTTAACCTTGGTCTAAATGACGATGCTGTTATTGGAATAGCCAAAAAATCGGGTAACGAGCGTTTTGCTTGGGACTCTTACCGTCGTTTCGTACAAATGTATGGCGATGTTGTTCTCGGAATGAAACCCGAAAGCAAAGACGACATCGACCCATTTGAAGAAATCATGGAAGAGATGAAAGAGACAAAAGGGATTAAATTAGATACAGAATTTACCGTTGACGACTTGAAAGAGTTGGTAAAACGCTTTAAAGCAGCGGTTAAGAAACAAACAGGCAGCGATTTCCCTGAAAGTGCTTGGGAGCAACTTTGGGGTGCTATCTGTGCAGTTTTCGACAGCTGGATGAACGAACGTGCTATCTTATACCGCAAGATGAACAATTTCCCGGAAGAGTGGGGTACTGCAGTTAACGTACAAGCGATGGTTTACGGAAATATGGGTAAAACATCAGGTACAGGTGTTGCTTTCACACGCGACTCTGCAACAGGAGAAGATATTTTCAACGGAGAATATCTAATCGACGCACAAGGCGAAGACGTGGTAGCAGGAGTACGTACACCACAAGAAATTACATTGGAAGGTTCTCGTCGTTGGGCTAAATTGCAAGGCATTTCGGAAGAAGAACGTGCTGAAAAATATCCTTCATTAGAAGAGGCAATGCCTAAATGTGCAGCTGAACTAATCGAAACACAACAAAAACTTGAAGACTACTTCAAAGATATGCAAGACCTTGAATTTACCATTCAAGACGGTAAATTGTGGATTCTTCAAACTCGTAACGGTAAACGCACAGGCGCAGCGATGATAAAAATTGCTATCGATATGCTTCACCAAGGATATATCGACGAAAAAACAGCACTTTTACGTTGTGACCCCGAAAAGCTTGACGAACTTCTACACCCCGTATTCGACAAAAAAGCTTTGGCTGAAACTAAACCTATTACAAACGGGTTGCCGGCATCACCGGGAGCGGCTGCAGGACAAATCGTTTTCCATGCCGATGATGCTGAAAACTGGGCTAAAGAGGGTAAAAAAGTAGTTCTTTGCCGTATCGAAACATCTCCCGAAGACCTTAGAGGTATGGCTTCTGCGGAAGGTATCTTGACTGCTCGCGGAGGTATGACATCGCACGCTGCGGTTGTAGCTCGCGGAATGGGTAAATGTTGTGTTTCTGCTGCAAACGGATTAGTTATCAATTACAAAGAAAGAACATTAACTATAAACGGACAAGAGTTGAAAGAGGGTGATTGGATCTCCTTGAACGGAACTACCGGAAACGTTTACAAAGGACAAATAAAAACGCAAGATGCAGAGCTTGGTGAAGACTTCCTTGAACTGATGAAAATTGCAGACAAATATACTCGTATGAAAGTACGTACCAATGCCGATACACCACGAGATGCAACAGTTGCTCGCAATTTCGGTGCAACAGGTATCGGACTTTGTCGTACAGAGCACATGTTCTTCGAAGAAGACAAAATCATTCCGATGCGCGAAATGATTCTTGCCAAAAACGAAGAGGGGCGTCGCAAAGCGTTAACAAAACTACTTCCGTTACAGAAAAAAGACTTCAAAGGTATTTTCGCAGCTATGGACGGACTTCCGGTAACTGTACGCCTGCTCGACCCACCATTGCACGAATTTGTGCCTCACGATGAAAAAGGACAAATGGAAATGGCAAAAGTAATGGGTATTTCTTTTGAAGAGATCAACGAAAGAGTAGAAGGATTGATGGAATCTAACCCGATGCTCGGATTGCGTGGATGTCGTCTGGGAAACATGTATCCGGAGATTACAGAGATGCAAACACGCGCCATCATGGAAGCTGCATTAGAACTGAAAAAAGAGGGAATTAAAGCTATTCCCGAAATAATGGTTCCGCTTACAGGTATCGTTCACGAATTTAGAGCACAAAAAGAAGTTATCGAAGAGACAATCAAAAAAGTATTCGCCGAATACAACGACTCTATCGAATATCATATCGGAACTATGATTGAAATTCCACGTGCTACACTTACGGCAAACCATATAGCTGCCGAAGCAGATTTCTTCTCATTCGGTACAAACGACTTGACTCAAATGACATTCGGTTACAGCCGCGACGACGTAGCAAAATTCCTTCCGATGTATATCGATAAAGGCATTTTGAAACACGACCCGTTTGCAGTTCTTGACCAAAATGGCGTTGGACAGCTGGTAAATATGGCTGTTGAGAAAGGACGCGCAGAAAAACCGACTCTAAAATGCGGTATTTGCGGTGAACACGGAGGAGAACCTTCATCAGTAAAATTCTGCCACCGTACAGGACTTGACTATGTTTCTTGCTCTCCATTCCGTGTACCTATTGCACGTTTATCAGCAGCGCAAGCAGCTATTGAAAAATAATTTATTAGCCATCGGCAGTTGGTCTTTGGCTATTAGCTAATTTACAGGCATTGTGGTTTTTTATCATAATGCCTGTTTTTTTGTGGGCGGATTTTGTACGAAGAGAAGAATTTGTTATAGCTGTTGCTGTCTGATAAACAGTTTCATTTTTCTCTGAAATGCTTTGTAAACAAGCGATTTTAGCAATTATTTGCTATAGAGGGATTGGATTGAAAATAGATGTCGTTAAAAGCCCAATTTATATTGTTCTATGGCTACAAATTTTCCGGTCTTCAAGTCTCTCTCCCTCTCACTCACGACATCACTGCATCCTCTTAATAATGCTATACGACTGCACAATACCCAATTCTCCGGCTTTGCGCAAGTCGTCCAATCCGGAAGTAGTTTCGCCTATAGAGAGACGAGAAATACCTCTATTGAAAAAAGCTTCGGCAAAATCGGGCTGTAATTCGATTGCTTTATTATAATCGGCAATTGCAGCACGAAAATCTTTTTCGATATAAAAAATTTCGGCTCTATTATAATATGCAAAGAAATCGGAATTGTTTATCTCTATGATTTTATCATAATCTTTTTTGACCTCATCAAAACGCTGCGATTTAACCGTTATTTCGGGCATTGTTACGGTCGATTTCTTTGGCAAACTTGTTTGAGAAACGGTTGTAACCTCAGTAAACTCCGCTTTTGTAGCTTCGGGTTCCATAGGATCTAATTCCGCCTGTTTTGTCAGGATAACCGCTCTTACAAAGTATGCATTTGTGTTTTTCGGATTCAATTCGATTACCTTATTAAAATCTTTTAGAGCATTTTCATAATCTTGCAATAAAATAAAATCTATTCCTCTTCCGAAAAATAATGACTCATTATTAGGGTCTTGCGCTATCAACTTAGAGTAGTTTTCGGTAGATTGAAAATGAGTTTTCACTTGCAACTCATTGAGTGGTGATTCGTTGTTTACCATTTTCAGTGTCCGGTTGAGATTCAAGTTTCGGTTAGCTTTTTCCAACGACTCAGAATAATAAACCGGACGCCTTACATCTAATCTTTTTTCGTAATATGTCAACACAAATTTCGGTTCGAGAGTTATTTGTGTATTTCTGTCTTGTACTTTACCTCTTGTTTCGCGTTGATATTTGTTTTTGTTTTGTTCCGTAGTTTTCTTATCGGCAATAACTAACAGATTAAATTTCTCGATATCATTATCTGTCTGCTCTCGAGTATCTTTCGAATCAGATTTTTGGGCAATTTTTATGCCGTCTTCGGCATCAACTGTCGCCTTTTTTCGTGCTTTTGCCTCTTCGTTTCGAGCAATGAGATAATCTTTTTCGGCACCACGCATATCATTCAGTTGACGTTTCAAATCTGCCCGCATATAGTAGCCCGAGAAAAAATCGGGATACTCTTCCAAGACGCGATTCAGGTCGCGAATAGCCTCCGTTGTATTCCCTATCTCGTTGTGTAACATCGCTCTATTAAGATAGGCAATCGTGTTGGTCGGCTCTATTTCAATAACTTTATCAAAATCTTTTATAGCCCTGTTATTATCGGCAACTTGTGCACGCAACAATCCTCTGTTGAAACGAGCAATGAGGTTATTTGCATCCATTTCTATAACCCTGTCATAGTCAGCCATGGCTCCTCGCAAATCATTCAAGTTGTACTTTACCAATCCTCTGTTTATGTAATTTCCTTCAAAATATGGGTCGAGTCGAATAGCTTCGTCCAAATCGGCAAGAGCTTTGTTATACTCTTTTTGTTGCAGATAGATAAGCCCTCTTGCAGAAAAAGATTGAGCCGTGTATGGGTCAACTTCAATCGCTTTTTCAATATATTGCAATGCTTTTACGGTATCTTCTCTCTCCATATACATTTGTGCGCGTGTCAGATAACCGGGCGAGTAGTCAGGAAATCGGCGAAGCAGCACTTCAAAAAACTTATCTGCGATTTCATACTCTTTCATCTCAACATTCACAATTCCCATATTTACCAATGTGAGTTTATCTTCGGGAAAAAACTCTAAGCTCCGCTTGTAATCGGATGCAGCCTCTGCAAATTTATCTTGATTTTGGCGTGATGCTCCACGTAGTTGATATGCCGCGGTGTAATAAGGGTTTCGCTCTAAACACAACTCGGCATCTTCTTCGGCTCCTTTAAAATCGTCGAGCATAAATTTCGCCATTGCTCTATAGTAATATGGGTCGGCAAGATATGGTTTTGCCGTAACTACCTGATTGAAATATTGAATTGCCAACACATAGTCTTCGAAATAGAGTGCATTTTTACCGATGGTCATCACTCTGTTTGTGTTTACTTGTGCTGTTACCGACAGTGTTGCCGTGAATATTAAAAGTGATATGATTGTTTTTTTCATCAGTTTACCGATTGTTATGTTGTAGATAACTATGAAGAGTTGTCTTGATTATATTTTAAATAAACTCTATAACTCTTGTTTTATTTTCAGTTTCACGGATATTAATCTTTTGAGTTTGTTCCGGTAGAATCTGCTCTATTATTTGAGGCCACTCGATAAAACAGATATTCCCGCTATGGAAATAATCGGTACAACCAAAATCTATTGCCTCTTCTATTTTGTTCACTCTGTAAAAATCGAAATGATAGATAGGATTTTCGTTTTCTCTTCCATATTCATTTACGATTGCAAAAGTAGGACTTGTGATTGTTTCTTCAACACCCAATCTTTTGCATACAGCTTTGATAAATGTGGTTTTGCCTGCGCCCATTTCGCCGTAAAAGGCAAAAACAGCGTTCTCTCTCATAAGATTGATAAACATTTGTGCGGCTACATCCAATTCGGATAAATCTTTAATTTCTATTTTCATTTTCTATTTTGGCAAAAGCGTTATAATAGGAATTATCATCTCCTCCATCGATATTCCACCATGCTGAAACGTGTTGTTAAAGTAAGATACGTAATAGTTGTAATTGTTTGGATAAGCGAAGAAGTCTTCGTTGAGAGCAAAAACATATCTTGTGCTCACATTGGGCGAAGGTAATCCGATTTTTTCGGGACTTGAAACGGCAAATACTTTTTTTACGTCGTACGCCAGGTTTTTTCCTAACTTGTAGCGTAAGTTTGTATTGGTATTTCTGTCTCCAACAATTCTTTGAGCATTTTTCACTCTGATTGTGCCATGGTCTGTTGTAAGAACAATTTTATAACCCTTTTCGGCTATCTTTTTCATCAGCGTAAGCAAAGGTGAGTGCATAAACCATGAGCGTGTCAGTGAGCGATATGCTGCTTCATTTGATGCCAATTCTCTAATCATTCTCGATTCGGTTCTCGCGTGAGAAAGCATATCTATGAAATTGAATACCAAAACATTCAGTTCGTTCTTCTCTAATTCCGAAAATTGAGATATCAGCTTATCTGCTTCTACATTAGTATTTATCTTGTGATAAAAAAAAGAATGTTTTCTTCTATATCTGTCAAATTGTGATTGAATTAACGGCTCTTCGAGAAGATTCTTTCCCTCTTCCTCATCTTCATCGACCCACAAGTCGGGAAATAATTCGGAAATCTGCAAAGGCATCAAACCCGAAAAAATTGCATTTCGTGCATATTGAGTTGCGGTAGGCAAAATGCTGAAATATGTATCTTCTACGAAAGCAAAATCCTCAGAAACAAGGTCTTTTATCGTATGCCATTGGTCTAAGCGGAAATTATCCATCAGGATAAAAAAGATTTTTTCTCCTTTATCCAAAGAGGGGAAAACATGTATTTTAAACAAGTCGTTACTCATTATAGGTCGCGACTTATCGCCCTGAAACCAACCTTCGTAATTTCGTTTTACAAATTTCCCAAACTCATGATTGGCTTCTGTTTTTTGCATCATAAGCATCTCTTGCATAGGGTTTTGGCTGTTAGAAAACTCCAACTCCCAATAGACAAGTTTTTTGTAAACCTCTTGCCAATCTTTTGTAGAGTTGCAGGAATTGATTTCGAAGCTCAACTTGTTGAAATCTTCACGATAACTTACCGTATTTTGTTGACTGATAATATTTTTTTGATCAAGATTTTTCTTGATAGTCAGCAAAATTTGATTCGGGTTGACAGGTTTTATCAGATAATCGGCAATTTTTCTACCTATTGCCTCATTCATAATCCCTTCATCCTCGCTTTTGGTAATCATCACAACCGGAACGTTCGGCAACAGTGCATTTATCTCTACCAAAGTTTCCAAGCCCGACAAGCCGGGCATGTGCTCATCCAGAAATATCATATCGTAATACGATGTGCGACACATTTCAATTGCATCTTGCCCGCTGTTTGCCGTATCAACAGAATAACCTTTCTCCTCTAAAAATAAAATATATGGTTTCAATAAATCTATCTCATCATCAATCCACAAAAAATTCGCATTCTTCATATCTTTAATCTCCTATTCTATAAATATTTGCTACAAATATACGCATAATCGAATGTATTCTGAACTATTTTTTGAAAAACTAAAACGATAAATGCCATTTTCAACAATATTTTACATTTGTATGTTTCAGAAAAAAAGTTTATTTTTGTTTAGTTTTAAAATTTCGGACAAAATAACAGCGTTTTAATATATCCTGTGTACATTAATGTGTACTTGTTATTGTTCTAGTAAGTAAATCTATTAAGTTTTTTAAGATGCATCTTGAGCATTATAAAATATATAACGAAGATTGTTTGATTACAATGAGAAAAATGTCTGACAACTATGTCGATTTTGTAATAACATCGCCACCGTATGACAATATTCGAAATTATAATGGCTATCAGTTTGAATTTGAAAAAATTGCAAAAGAATTATTTAGAATTATAAAGGAGGGAGGAGTTGTTATTTGGATTGTTGCTGACGCAACAATTAACGGAAGCGAAACGGGAACTTCTTTTAAACAGGCATTGTTTTTTAAAGAAATTGGTTTTAGGCTACAACATGATACCATGATATATTACAAAAATAATCCAATGCCTCAGACAGGAAATCGTTATCATCAACATTTTGAATATATGTTTGCTTTCTCAAAAGGAAATCCCAAAACATTCAATCCAATAACGGAGACTACAAAATATCAAGGACTTGCCAATATGAAAAATAGAGGGCAAAATGGTAGTCTTGATTACGAAAAAGTTGAAAGAACAAAGGAAAAGAAAGTAGGAAATGTCTTTCTTTATTCAATTGGCGGTGGTATTTCTACAAAAGATAAGATTGCATATAATCATCCTGCCATTTTCCCCGAAAAACTTGTTGTTGATCAAATTAACACATGGACCAACGAGGGAGATTTAGTCTATGATCCATTTATGGGAAGTGGTACAACAGCAAAAATTCCACATTTACTAAACAGGAAATGGATTGGTTCTGAGATTTCAAAAGAATATGTTGAATTTGCGAATAAAAGGTTAGAGGAATATACAATGGATAATCTATTTAAAATGAATAAAAATGGATTTAGTTGAAAACGGTTCTCAAATAGCAAAAGGCGGCTTTAAAAATAAAAATGATGTAGTCAGAAAAATTAATGATTGGGAAAATGATAAAGACGCTCAAGAGTGGTTATTACTAATGCAATATAAACTTTCGGAGATTGAATATGTCAAAGCCATAAAATTATCCGGATATAAAACTGATGTTCAGTTGCAAGTAACAATTAAGTTGAAAGAAGTTCTTGATGTCGAAAATTTACAAGTTAAATTAGTAAGTAATTCTAAGGGATTTAATCAAATTGATAAACGATGGGTCGATAAATATGCTGAAATGTGGAATATACCTAATCAAGTTGTATCCGTTTTAAAAAGATATACCGGCGAAGAAGAACCATCAATAACAAATCCCAAAGATAAAAGAAGAATGTTTGCTGATGAGTTCTCTGGAAAAGAACAGGAAATAATTCTAAGATGGTTAAAATCAAATCAATCTTTAATCGTTTCAGATATATTGAAAGGGCAAGGAAAGTTTGCGGCAGAATGGATGCTGGTAGCTCAAAAGATTGAGAAGAATGCAAGGTGGATACTTAAACCAATGAATTTTTGCATGAACTTTTTCGGAAATGGTGAAATAGAAATTACTAATAGAGGAAATATTAAAATAGGGAGAATTACAATGCAAAGAAAAGGAGGAGATGGAGGCAGAAATACTTCAAATATGTTACAATTCAAGATTAATACGGCAGAATTGTTCGAACAATGAATAAATCTGTATTATCATCGTTGGCAAATGACATTTAATTTGAATGGAAAAATTAGAAAAAATACATTGAATAGACATTATCCAAAAAAATTATTAAAATAATAAACTTATGAATATTACAGAAAACTCTAAACAATTCATCGCACAAGAAGATAAATACGGTGCACACAATTATCATCCGCTACCGGTAGTATTATCACGTGGCGAAGGCGTATATGTATGGGATGTTGACGGAAAAAAATATTTCGATTTTTTGTCGGCATATTCGGCTGTAAACCAAGGACACTGCCACCCTAAAATTGTGAGTGCACTAAAAGAACAGGCTGAAACGCTATGCTTGACATCACGAGCATTCTACAACGATTGTTTAGGTCCATACGAAGAGTTTGTACATAACTACTTCGGTTACGACAAAATATTACCTATGAACTCCGGTGCGGAAGCAGTGGAAACATCGCTTAAACTTGCTCGTAAATGGGGTTATCTGAAAAAAGGTATTCCACAAAATGAAGCAATAATTGTTGTTTGCGAAGGGAACTTCCACGGACGTACAATTACTATTGTATCTCTGTCAACTGATGCCGATGCTCGTGCCGATTACGGACCATATACACCCGGAATTGAAGTTATTCCCTATAACGACGTAGAAGCATTAAAAAATATTTTTGAGAAAAAAGGCGATAAAATTGCCGGATTCTTAGTTGAGCCGATACAAGGCGAAGCCGGTGTTTTCGTACCCAATGAAGGTTATTTGAAAGGTTGTTACGATTTGTGTAAAAAACACAACATTCTTTTCATAGCCGACGAAGTGCAAACAGGAATTGCTCGTACAGGCAAACTATTGTGCAGCGACCACGCAGGCATACGCCCTGACATTGTCGTTTTAGGAAAAGCTATCTCAGGCGGTGTATTGCCGGTTTCTGCAGTACTTGCAGATGATGATATTATGATGACTATAAAACCGGGACAACACGGTTCTACTTTTGGCGGATTCCCTTTAGCTTGTAAAGTAGCAGTGGCTGCATTGGAGGTGGTTAGAGACGAAAAATTGGCTGAAAGAGCTGAATATTTGGGAAAAATATTCCGTGAAGAGATGAAGAAAATCAACAGCCCGTTTGTAAAGATTATACGCGGTAAAGGTCTTCTTAATGCTGTGGTTATCGAACCTCACAACGGCAAAGAAGCATGGGATGTATGTCTAAAAATGGCAGAAAACGGATTGTTGGCAAAACCGACACATCAGCATATCATCCGCTTTGCTCCTCCATTAGTAATTACCGAAGAAGAATTGATGCAAGCTGTTGAAATTATTAAAGAATCAATTAAAACACTTGAATAGACAGAAAATTTAGGTTGCTGTCTCAAAAGTTCGATTATTATATCGTTATACTTTTGAGACAGTTGCTTACACACAAAACAACAATCCTCAAACTTATCAAAATGCAAACAACCTCAAAAGTATTAATGGTGCGTCCGATTCGTTTCGGTTACAATGAAGAGACAGCCACAAACAACTATTTTCAACAAAAAACGCCACAAGATAATGTTGCTGAAAAAGCCTTACGTGAGTTTGACTCTTTCGTGGAACTACTTCGTGCAAACGATGTAGATGTAATTGTTGTGCAGGATACTCCTGAGCCTTGGACTCCCGACTCTATCTTCCCAAACAATTGGTTTTCATCTCATATTACAGGAGAATTGGTTCTATATCCGATGTTTGCCGAAAACAGAAGATTGGAGCGAAAACCTGAAGTATTAAACCTATTGAAAGGAAAAATAAACCACACAAAAATTATCGACTTAACTCACTGGGAAAAAGAAGGCGAAATATTAGAAGGTACGGGAAGTATGATTTTTGACCGTGAACGCAGTATAGCTTATGCTTGCCGTTCAGCAAGAACCTCGGAAAAAGTGTTGCGTGATTTCTGCTCAAAAATGAACTTTGAAGCTGTACTTTTTGATTCATTAGATAAAAACGACCAACTAATCTACCATACCAATGTTATGATGGAAGTGGGCAAACAAGTTGCAATTATCTGTTTAGAATCGATTAAGAACAAAGACGAACGTGAAAAAGTAGTATCAAAGCTAACTTCAACCGGAAAGATTATTGTTGATATTACACTTGATCAAGTAGAACATTTCGCGGGCAATATGCTTGAAGTGAAAAGTCGCAACGGAAATCCGATTATGATTATGTCTGCTACGGCACGCAAAGCACTCACACCGCAACAAGAACAAACGATTGCTACATACAACAAAATTATTTCACCTGAACTTACCACTATAGAAATAAACGGTGGTGGCTCTGCAAGGTGCATGGTTGCGGAAATCTTCTACTGATATTGTAAAATATCATTCTATCTTGTCAAAATATTTATGTTTTTTATTTACTTTGTAAAACAATAGAGTATTAACATTTTAAATTTATAAATTATGTCATTTAGAACAGAACTTAAAGAATTCTTAATGCGTGGCAATGTTGTTGACATGGCTGTAGGTATTGTAATAGGTGGAGCTTTTGGCAAAATAGTAACTTCATTTGTAAATGATGTATTGATGCCTCCAATCTCATTGCTTTTTGGACAAACTAATTTTGTTGACCTGAAAGTGGTGTTAAAACAGGCAGTAATAGATGCGGCAGGCACGGAAACAGTTCCTGCAATTACATGGAATTATGGTGCATTTATTCAAACGGTGGTTGACTTTTTGATTGTTGGAACAGCTATTTTTATGGTTATCAAAGCAATGAACTCTTTGAAACGCAAAAAAGAAGAAGCTCCGGCGCCTGCTCCGGAACCGACAAAAGAAGAAACGTTATTGACAGAAATACGCGATTTGTTGAAAAACAAGTAAGGAATAGCGATCTGCAAAACAAAGCCGTCTGGTCTGTAGTCTGGCGGATTTACCATCTTGTTTTATTCCAACAGCAAAACAGCTGCTGTTTCGTCATACACCAGCAGTACGCCATTGAAAACCGTTTGCGCGTCGGGCTTGCCGGATCGGCTTCGTTCCGCGAATTGGAGTTTCCCGAATGCAAACAGTGTTTGATGCCAACAAGGAACTGAAACAAAACACTGGTTATACCAAGGCGGCGTAACCACCCAAACGCAAACATGAAACTCCTCCGAAGAATTGATCCGTCAACCTCTTCGGGGGAGTTTTCCATTCCGGAGGAAACGGAAAAAACAGATCAGCCCACGCTTTCTTTTTTACAAAATATCACCAAAATAAAAATAATAACCCTTAAACGTATTTGCTGATAATATAAAAGACATTACTTTTACCACCGTTTAAAAAAACAATAACTCGTAAATTCCATTAGTAAACGCAATTTTTTGCGGGGAAGAATATACATTTTTCGGACAAAGGAAGAGGAAAAACACCCCTTCACTTTGTGCCGAATGGATAAAAGTGTTATATTCGCCTCCGTCTAAAAAAATTGAATA
>JBGZFC010000032.1:0-24282 GCA_041846575.1 Bacteroidota bacterium | reverse complement strand
TACATTACATTTTAGTATCTTTGTAGGTTGATTTCAGTATGACTTTCACAAAATAGATGAGAAATAAAATCTACATAAAAAAACTATATCGCTACTTACTAAAGACATTTATCCCTTCGTTTTTGATGACGTTCGCGATATGTCTTTTTTTGGTATTGATGCAATTCTTGTGGAAATACATAGAAGATATGGTGGGGAAAGGGTTAGAATATAGCGTATTGGGTGAAATGTTTTTATATGCTGCTCTTACACTGATTCCATTGGCACTGCCTCTATCTATTTTGCTTGCATCTCTTATGGTTTTTGGCAGACTTGGTGAATCGCTCGAATTGTTATCTATCAAATCGGCAGGAATACCACTGCTTAAAATGATGAAGCCACTTATTGTTTTGGTGATAATAATCAGCATAGGTGCATTCTTTTTCCAAAACAATGCAATGCCAAAAATTCAATCGAAATTTGTTTCTCTTCTGATATCTATCCGCCAAAAATCGCCCGAATTAGATATTCCCGAAAAAGTTTTCTACAAAGAAATTAGCGGATACAACGTTTATGTTGACAAAAAAGACCGCGAAACAGGATTGCTTCACAATGTTATGATTTACGACATAGCAAGCGGTTTCCAAAACATGGCGGTAATTGTTTGCGACTCTGCCGAAATGAAGACCTCGGAAGACAAGCTATCGCTGGTTTTCACAATGTATCACGGACAACAGTTTCGTAATTTTACCGAAGGAACAGAAGACACACCATCACCCGACTTTGTGCCGTATGCTCGCGAAAGCTTCGAACAAAAAACAATGACAATAAACTACGACGACAATTTTAACAGAATCGGAGAAAATGTAATTCAAGATAATGTTTCAACAGGCTATGTAACAAAAAATATATCTCAATTGGAAACTTCAATCGACTCACTGCAAACAATAGTTGACAGTGCAAACATTGAAGACCGAGAGAATATGCGTACTCACTCATATCTCGCTTTCAGACAGATATACCCCAAAAGTGAAAGAGAATCGATAATAGCTACAGCCAAAACAGAATCGATAGATATTGACTCCGTAATGAATGCAAAAGAACTCAACGGAAAAAAAGCAATATTACAAAGTGCTTATTCTAAAGCAGAAAACAACGGTAACGACTTTCTTTTCAGAACAATGAATAAAAGCTCTTTAAAGAAAACAATCAACAAATACCATATCGAATGGCATAGAAAATTCACACTGTCGTTCGCTTGTCTTATTTTCTTCTTTATTGGAGCTCCATTAGGCTCTATTGTTAGAAAAGGCGGATTGGGAACTCCTATTGTTATTTCCGTAATACTTTTTATAATATATTATGTGTTCGATAATGTGGGATTTAAGATGGCACGAGACGGTGTTTGGCAACCTTGGGTTGGTATGTGGTTTAGTTCGGCTATTTTATTCGTATTAGGAACGTTCTTGACCTACAAAGCGATGAACGATTCGGTAATTATGAACACCGATACATATCTAAGCTTTATCAAAAAGATATTTTTTATTAGAGATAAAAGAAATTACACTATCAAAGAAGTAGTAATAGATGAACCCGATTTTAATACTATACAACAAGACGTAAAAACTCTATCACAAAAAATAGAAAATTATTTACATAATTATTCGGATATATCATATAATAAGTATTGGACAGAGAACGATTTTATTATAGAACACAATCAAATTAAAAAAGAGATTGAAAATATTTTAGCTCAACTGTCTAACTCAAAAAAACCTATAATTATTGAAACGATTAATCAATATCCGGTATTTTTTTCATATTTCAGACCATTTGCAAACAATGCTAAAATTTCAAAGCTTTTCAAATACACTTTTCCTGTAGGATTTGGCGTAAAACTATTATCTTTGCCATTTGAAAGAATAATAATAAAAGATTTACAACAGGTAAATAAGAAAAACGAAGATTTACAATACATATTTGAGAAACTATAAACATCATAAAAAATCATATTAATAAAAATGAGTGAATTTAAATTAGATACTATAGAGGAAGCCGTAGAGGAGATACGCAAAGGTAATTTCATTATCGTAGTAGATGATGAAGACCGTGAAAATGAAGGCGATTTTATTATTGCTGCCGAATGTATCACACCGGAAAAAGTAAACTTTCTGGAAACTCACGGGCGTGGTCTTATCTGCGCACCAATAACAAAAGAACGTGCGGAAGAGCTGGAACTGCCGATGATGGTTACAAACAACACTTCGAGCCACGCAACACCATTTACTGTTTCTATAGATTTGCTGACAAATGGATGCACAACAGGAATATCAGCATACGACAGAGCACAAAGTATTCTGGCTCTCACAAAAAAAGAGACAAAACCGGAAGATTTTGGTCGTCCGGGACACATATTCCCGCTTAGAGCACAAAACAAAGGTGTTTTACGACGTGCAGGACATACCGAAGCTGCTGTTGACTTAGCCCGATTGGCAGGATTGTATCCGGCAGGAGCACTTGCAGAAATAAAAAATGAAGATGGCTCTATGGCTAGACTTCCCGAACTGATGAAATTGGCAAAAGAGCACAACATGAAAATTATTTCGGTTGCTGCTCTTATAAAATATCGATTAGAGACCGAATCTCTTATTCGCAGAGGAGAAGAAACACATCTTCCCACACAATACGGCGATTTCAAATTAATTCCATATCTTCAAATATCGAATGAAATAGAACACGTTGCTCTCGTGAAAGGCGAATGGGATAAAGACGAATCTATCTTAGTACGAGTACACTCATCTTGTGTAACGGGCGATACATTTGGTTCTTTGCGTTGCGAATGTGGCGAACAACTACATAAAGCCATGGAAATGATAGAAAAAGAGGGCAAAGGCGTTCTTGTTTATCTTAATCAGGAAGGTCGCGGAATCGGCTTAATGGCAAAAATCGCAGCATACAAACTGCAAGAAAACGGAATGGACACAGTAGATGCCAATCTGCATCTGGGATACCAAGCCGATGAACGTGATTACGGCGTAGGCGCACAAATATTGAGAAATCTGAACATAACCAAAATGCGATTAATGACAAATAATCCTGTAAAACGTATCGGATTGGAATCTTACGGGTTGGAAGTAACCGAAAATATACCGTTGGAAATAATACCGAACCAATACAATAAATTCTATTTGGAAACAAAACGCAACAAAATGGGGCATGTTCTGAAGAACATAAAATAAACAATATAAACTAAATATAAATATTAAAGCTATGTACAAAAATCTGCAACAACACCTTCAAAAAGAACTAAAATCTATTGAAGAAGCCGGACTTTACAAAAACGAACGTATTATCGTTTCGCCACAAAAAGCTGAAATAAAAGTAAAAACCGGACAAGAAGTATTAAATTTTTGCGCCAACAATTATCTCGGACTGTCAGACCATCCCGAGTTAATTAAAGCAGCAAAAAATGCTCTTGATGAGCGTGGCTACGGTATGTCATCGGTACGCTTTATTTGTGGAACTCAAGATTACCACAAAACTTTGGAAAAAACTATCAGCGATTTTTTCAAAACCGAAGATACAATATTGTATGCGGCATGTTTCGATGCAAATGGCGGATTGTTTGAACCTCTTTTCACAGAAGAAGACGCCATAATTTCAGACGCTCTAAACCACGCATCTATTATTGACGGTGTTCGTCTTTGCAAAGCAAAACGCTATCGCTATGCCAACGCCGATATGGAAGATTTGGAAGCCAAACTAAAAGAGGCTCAAGCTCAACGCTTCCGCATCATCGCTACCGACGGTGTTTTCTCTATGGATGGAAACGTAGCTCCGCTTGACAAAATTCTGGAACTTGCAAAAAAATATGACGCTATCGTGATGGTTGACGAAAGCCACTCTGCGGGTGTTGTTGGCAAAACAGGTATTGGAGTTACGGAACGATACAACTGCGTTGGAGAAGTAGATATTATTACCGGAACATTAGGAAAAGCTTTTGGTGGCGCTATCGGCGGTTTCACAACCGGAAGAAAAGAAATTATAGATATGTTGCGTCAACGCTCACGTCCATACCTTTTCTCTAACTCAATTCCACCGATGGTGGCAGCAGCAGGAACAAGAGCATTCAATCTGTTAAGAGAGAACAATCATCTGCAAGATCAACTACACGAAAACGTAGAATATTTCGTAGAAAAAATGAAAGAGGCAAAATTCGACATCAAACCTACAGAATCTGCCATTTGCGCAGTAATGCTTTACGATGCAAAACTATCGCAAGATTTCGCGGCTGCATTGCTTGAAGAAGGTATTTACGTTACCGGATTCTACTACCCTGTTGTTCCGAAAGGGGAAGCACGCATTCGCGTACAACTATCTGCAGGACACAAACGCGAGCACTTAGACAAAGCTATCGCTGCTTTCACAAAAGTTGGAAAACAACTTGGAGTAATTAATTAAACAATATATAATTGACTTTTTGACAATATAGCTGTATCAAAATAATTACCAACGGTTTTAAAGCTATTAACCTTTAGCTATTGGCTATTAGCTTTATCGTTGGGCTAATTACAAATAAATCAAAAATAAAAAAATCTTGTGTCTTGATTCTTGGCTCTTGTGTCTTAATATTCGATACAGTTTTGTCAATTACTAATTGTTTTCTAACTTTGCATATCTAAAAAAAATGAATATAATTTTCAACAACAATGACCAACATTTTACTTATAGGTTCAACCGGACAAATTGGTACCGAGTTGACTATGGAATTGAGAAAAATCTACGGAGGTAATCATGTCGTTGCCGGCTACATACCCGGCGCTGAACCAAAGGGAGCCTTATTAGAATCGGGACCTGCAGAGATAGTGGACATAACCAATGCAAAACAAATAGCCGAAGTAGTGGATAAATACAAAATCGACACTATTTATAATTTAGCAGCGCTTCTTTCCGCTACAGCAGAATCTAAACCACAACTTGCATGGCATATTGGTTTGGGTGGACTATTTAATGTTTTGGAAATATCACGCGAAAAAAATTGTGCTGTTTTTACTCCAAGCTCAATCGGCTCTTTCGGAAATGATACCCCGAAAGATAAAACACCGCAAGACACTATTCAACGTCCGAAAACTATGTATGGTGTAACAAAGGTATCGGGCGAACTTCTAAGCGATTACTATTTCCATCGTTTTGGAGTAGATACCCGCTCGGTTCGTTTCCCGGGACTAATTTCCAACGTGGCTCTACCCGGCGGCGGAACTACCGATTACGCAGTAGATATCTATTACTCGGCGGTAAGAGAAGGAAAATTCATTTGCCCGATTAAAGCCGGAACATATATGGATATGATGTATATGCCCGATGCTTTAAATGCATGCATACAGTTGATGGAAGCTGACCCAACTCGCTTAAAACATCGCAACTCTTTTAATATTGCAGCAATGAGTTTCGATCCAGAAGAGATTGCAAATAGCATAAAAAAATATATCCCCGAATTTGTAATGGAATATAACGTTGATACTCTTCGACAAGGCATTGCCGAATCGTGGCCCAACTCTCTGGACGACTCTTGTGCTCGTGCAGAGTGGGATTGGAATCCGAAATATGACTTAGATTCTATGACACAAGATATGTTGAAAGTGTTAAAAACAAGGTATGGCAAATAAATAAAGATTTATATAGAAACATTATATAAAACGGTAGTTCCCAAAATGAAACTACCGTTTTTTTTTGATTCTGTATATAACAATATAAACAAAAAAACCGAAATTTAAAATTTCGGTTTTTTTTTAATATCATACTGAAATACACTTACTTATTCTCTCCTTTTCTTGCAGAATAGCTTATTTTCAAAGCATACGCTTCACGTAGAGCTTGTTTAATATCGCTAATATATTGCATTCTTGTCTCTTCATCAGCTTTAATAGACACAGTCATAAACTGTTGGTCAGCCTCATTTAACGAAGTTCTCTCCTGTACAATATAGTCTTGTATATCTGCTATTTGAGCGAACTTATCATTCAACTGTATTTGTGTTCCTGTACCATATTTTGCATCCATTGGCGTACCCACGTTTATGTAGGTTACTAATGACTTTTTCTCCAACTTTTGTACTTCGGTTGCTTGTGGCAATTTCATTTTCACCATAAGTGTTTCCGAACGCATTGTTGTTGTTACCATAAAGAAGAACAAGATAGCAAACACCAAGTCAGGCATTGATGCCGTATTTAGCTCGGGCATCTCTCTTTTTCCGGATTTATTAAACTTTCCCATCTTTAATTTCCTCCTCCATAGTTTTTAGGTTCAGCCTCAGATATACGCTGAGGATACAAATCATTTATTTGTGATTGTTGTTCTTCTCTCAATTGGTCGTACGACATACCAAAGTATTTCTTCGCTGCATCTTGTCTAAGCTCATTATATGCTTTCACAAGTTCGTTTTGAACTGCAATATAAGCTTTGTAGCTTGTTGTAGCATCGTTTTGCAACGAAATAACATGGTCGGAAGTTACAGGTACAACACCGATAGGAGCTCCAAAATCTTCATCAAATAGTTCAGGCAGGTCCTGTCTGTTTCCAGTATTCAAGACAAACTCTTTTACCTTATCTTTCAATCCTACTTTTCCACCTTTACCCAATAATTCACTCTCATTGGAATACCACTCACTTCCGGATTGGTTTTGCACAAACGTTTCGTTTCTTGAATTTACCAATACAACCAACAAGTTTCTGCGTTGTACATCCATTTTTGTTTGCTCGTGGTTAGGCTGAGGTGGTGGCGGAAGGCGTCTTGCCAATCCGGTGTCTGTATCCATACTAGACACAAGTAAGAAGAAAGTCAGCAAAAGGAATGAAATGTCCGCCATTGAACTTGCATTTAGTGCGGGGACTTTTCTTTTTGTTCTTGCCATATAAAATTACCTTTCTTTTAATTATTTCTTTATTTTAAAAATAGGAAGTATTATTATACTTAATAATGTTACTACAAGCAGTGCGTAGCAACTGTAAAGCCACATATCTGTTCTTTTAAGTACTCCCGGAACATTTTCTGTACCTGAATAACCCGGAATATTTAAAATTTCTCCACTACCCATTAGATAAGTAACAAGTAGTAACCCACCAAAAGCCAATAACCCAAACAACGAGCTAAATCCTTTTTTAGGATTATCTTTCAACTTTCTAAAAAAACCTGCAATAGCAAACAAAAGCCAAACAACTACTGTTACTATCAACAGTACATACATCCAATATAACAAAATATCGGTAAATTTTGGTTGAGATTCGCCAGCTACAATTTTCTGATCTTCAGGCACTTGACCTCCAATAAAGAATACAGCCATTACTACTATCGTGATAAGCATCGATACATAGAGAGTTATTCTTGAGGTTCTGTGTATTTTAGTTACTGCCATAGTTATTACAAGTTTTTATATTTTACGTTATACTTGATTACTTGATCAAGGAAAGTGATAGAAGCATCTTCCATTCTATTTAAAAGACCTTCTACTTTACTTAAAATGTAGTTATAGATAATTTGAAGAATAATTGCTACGATAAGACCACCCACAGTAGTAATCAAAGCAACTTTCATACCTCCTGCTACAATTGTCGGGCTCATATCACCTGCTCTTTGAATATCGTCAAACGCCATAACCATACCGATTACTGTTCCCAAGAAACCGAGTGACGGACCAATAGCGATAGCAAGAGTAATCCAAGAGAGGTTTCTTTCAATCAGACCTCCTTGTACACCTCCGTAAGAAACGATTGAACGTTCTACAGCATCAGGACCTTGATTCAATCTTAACAATCCTTGATAAACAATTGATGCAACAGGACCTCTTGTATTGCGAGCCATATCTTTAGCTCCTTCTACATCGCCTCTATCAAGAGCATCACCTATTTTATTCAAGAATGATTCAGGGTTAGTGTCTGCTAAACTCAAATAAATAATTCTTTCTAAACAGAAAGCCAATCCTAAGATAAATGTTAAAGCGATAGCCGCCATAAAACCGGCTCCACCTTCAATAAACTTAACTTTAAGTGCTTGGTGGAAACCTCCGTCATTAGAAGACTCTTCCATAGGAGCTGCAGCAGGTGTTTCTACAACAGGAGCTTCTGCTTCTGCAGGAGCAACTTGTTCTGTTTGAGTTTGATCTGCAGCCTCTTGTGCTGAAAGTACCATAGGCAATCCAACAGACAATACGCCGAAGATTGCTAAAATTGCAAATAATTTTTTCATTGTGTGTTCAATTTTTTTTTTTAGGATTAATGATCTTTTTAATTTTTGTTTATGTTTAATAATTAATTGTTTTATAATTAGTTTATTTCTATATATCCTACATTTTGATGCTCTGATAAAAGATATGCGGAGAGAGCGGGATTCGAACCCGCGATACGCTTTTGGCGTATACACGCTTTCCAGGCGTGCCTCTTCAACCACTCGAGCACCTCTCCTTGCGGAGTCTTTTGTGAAATCGGGTGCAAAATACAAAAAAAAATCAATTTTGCCTCATTCACGCAACAAAAATACATAATTTATCTTTTATATGCTACTATAAGCAATAAATATTTCGATTATTTTACTTTTTTATTAGTTATTCTTACCAATATTGTCAATTTATATACCAAACAGATGAATTGCATTTTGAGTAGTTATACTTGCAACTTTGTCCTCGCTTACTGAATAAATCTGTGCCAATTTTTCCAATATTTTAGTTAAATACGATGGTTCGTTTCTTTTGCCTCGGTATGGCATGGGAGCTAAATATGGTGAATCTGTCTCCAAAACTACTCTATCTAAACTTACATGTTTTAATGTTTCGTCTAAGCCTGAGTTTTTAAATGTTACCACGCCGTTGATACCAATATAAAAGGTTGTCATCGGAAGTATTAAATCCAACTCTTCTACAGTACCTCCAAAACTGTGAAATACTCCGGAAAGTGATTCTTGTCCTATCTTTTGTATTGATGCAACAACTTCTTTCAATGCATTTCTTGAATGAATAGATACAGGAGTCTGCATCTCCTTGCTCCAAATTAGTTGCATTTCAAAAACATCTATTTGTTGCTGTTTAAATTCTTTGCTCCAATATAGGTCTATACCTATTTCTCCGATAGCTCTGTATCTGTTATTTTGTAGTTCATTCTCTACTATTTGCAACTGTGTTTGCCAGTTATCTTTTATGCTTGTCGGGTGTAATCCCATCATAGGAATAAAAAAGTCGGGATACAGATTAGACGTATCTTTTAATGCATCAATTGTTGTTGCGTCTATATTTGGCAACAATACTTTTATTACTCCATTTTGCTTAGCTCTCGATACAACTTCATCTATATCGTTATCGAATTGGGAATCGAATATATGTGCATGTGTATCTATTATCTTCATTTCTCCTTTTCGCTTTTTCTATTATAATATATAATGCCGTACTCTTTGTTGTAATCCAAACGCTGGTTTAATGGGTATTTTGAATTAAACTTTTCTACTTCATCCCATATCTGCAAAATAATTTCATCTACTTTTTTTCTATACTCCGATATTTCATTTACAACTCTATCGGTTGCATTTTTATACTGTTGTTGAGTTTGATAGCTCTCTTTAAAAATAGAGAACATTACATTTACTTTGGTAATTCTGGGATTACTAATAGGTACTCCTCCTTTAGCGATTCTTGCATTTTCGCCATCAATAATTTTGCTTCCCCACTCTAAAATCTGTTCATTACTGCTTAAATCCGGAACAATAAAGTCCATATCTTGCAAACCGTACATCTCTAAAGAGTCTTGTTTTATTTCTGCCCGAATCACACTCATATACAGCACTTGTATGAAGTGCGAAATATACATGCGAGCGCTTTTAACCTTCTTTTGAAATGTTTTATTTGCCGTAACCTGTATATCAAAAGTTTGCTGATACTGACTACGCAATTTGTCGAACAAGCCTACTGCATTTCGAGCTCTTTCTATAACACTCAAAGAGACAGCCAAATCCTGAAAACCGGTATTTATTGTCTTTTCGATTGCTTTTCTTAGCGCACGTATTCTTGCTATATCCGTATTGGGTAACCTGCGATAGGGCATGCAATATATTTTTGGAAAAAGTTATTAGTTGCAGAGATGCTTACTTTTCTCTTTTATTAAGATTTTCTGCAAACAAGTATAGCTCTTTTTTACGTTCATCGCACACGTCTATTGAAGAGAGGCATTCTAATGCAGATTGATAATATTTTTCGACCATACTTTCCGAAATCGTTTTAATATCAAGTTCTTCATATATTTTTTTGACAGCTTCAAATTTTTCTACCTCATCAAATTCGGTCTTCGCTATCCATTTCTCCAACTCTTTGCGTTGTTCCGGATTGGAAGTTTCCAATGCTTTCAATAACAAGAAGGTTTTTTTATTATTGATAATGTCTTCTCCTATTTTCTTCCCGAATGTATCTTGATTGCCATACACATCCAAAATATCATCTTTTAGCTGAAAAGCCAGACCTATATTTATTCCATAATTATATAACAAATCAGCATCCGAAGCTTTAGCTCCCGACATTATAGCTCCTATTTTCAAGGCAGAAGCAATAAGTACTGCTGTTTTGAGGCGAATCATTTCTAAATATTGTGCTTCGGAAACATTTTCTTGGTTTTCGTAATCCATATCAAGTTGTTGCCCTTTACACACGTCCATTGCCATGTTTGAAAAAACGTTCAATATTTCGGGCAACAAACTATCGGGTACTTGAGCTATATACTTATATGACTCTATCAGCATGGCATCGCCGGAGAGTATAGCTATATTATTATTCCATTTTTTATGAACAGTTGGATTGCCTCTCCGTGTATCCGATTTATCCATCAAATCATCGTGTAGCAAGCTGAAGTTGTGGAATATTTCGATTGCCATTGCAGCTTTAACAGCTTTATTTATATCACCGTCGAACAAATCGGTTGCCATAAGCGTCAATATAGGTCGCACACGCTTACCTCCTATCGACAATATATAATTAATAGGTCTGTATAGATTAACAGGATCGTTATCGAACGATATTTCTTCAAAATTTTTCGCTATTATTTTTTCTAATTCTTGGATAGAGTAGTGCATAGTTTTAGTTTTATTGTTTTTTTACTTTAGAAATAAAAGCTGCTTTCGGATAAAAAGCAGCTTTTACAACAGGATATGATTTTAATACTTTGTTCAAAAAAACAGATTGTTAGTTTTGCAGGCGGAACAACACCGGAAGTGTATAACGTACCCTTACAGGAGCTCCACGCTGCTTACCCGGCTTCCATCTTGGCATACCTTGAATAACTCGAACAGCTTCTTTATCCAACGATGGGTCTTGACCACGAACTACCTGAACGTCGCTTATGCTACCATCTCGCTCTACAACGAATTGACAAGTAACACGACCTTGAATACCGTTCTCTTGTGCGATAACCGGATAACGAATATTGTCATTCAAGTATTTCATCAAAGCACTTTCTCCGCCCGGAAACTGAGGAGCTTCCTCTACCACTACGAAAATCTCTTCCGTAACCTCTTCTGGTTTTGGTTTTGGTGGTGGTGGAGCAACATAGGTATCTACCTGAACTCTGTCTTGACTGTCTTCCGAGTCAATTTTAAACTTAGTTTCCACTTTCTCCTCTACAACCTGAATTATTTCGGGTGTTTCTGGTGCAGCAGGAGGAGGTGGTGGTGGCGGTGTTGACTGATCTTGGCGAGTAATTTCGATTTCCTCCTCCGCGATAACGTCACTTACAATAACGCTCTCATCGAGTTTTTTTGTTTGACTCGACCATTCAAATGCGAAAAACATAACAGCAGCACCCAGCAATAATCCCATTAATATTGATGTGGTTACCTGCTTTTCCAGATTCGCCTTTGGTGATTTTTTAATCTTGTCTTTGTTCATTTTATTTGAATTTACGATTTAGTTTATAGACTTTGAGCACAAAATTAGATATTTTTTTTTAATACCATAATCTTTTCTCGATAAAAAATTAAAAAAGTCTCTATTTATCTATATTTAACATTGAACATCTCATTTACCTTCTGTTACTTTGACATCTTTCGAGAAATAAAGTTTAACGAAGATAGTAAGAATTTGGTATTTTGTAATTACTTTTGTATTCATTTAAAAAATCTGCTACTGTTTACAATAGTAGTTTTGAAATAGACACAAAAAGGGTTCTTGATACATTAATTGAATAATAATTGTATTGAATTGTCGTTTATTAAAAGAAAAAGTTTCTGATATACATAATTATTTAGCTATAAATGAAAAAGTGGTCACTATATATACTACTTATGATTATCGCATTTCAAACTGTGATAACACAAAGTTTGAATGCTCAAAGCGGAGAAAGAGTTTTTGAATTTCTAAATTTCTCAAAATCAACATATACAAATGCTTTAGGTGGTGTAAATGTATCTTCTGCCAAAAACGACATTTCACTTACATTTGACAACCCTGCCCTTCTGAGTGAATTTATGCACAATAATATAAGTGCTAATTATATGTTTTATTTGGCTGATATTGGTTCAGGCAATATTATTTATGGACGAGCAATAAACGATTTAAGCAATTGGGCGGTAGGTGTAAACTTTATGAATTATGGCAAATTCAGCGAAACGACACCTGAGAATATTAATATAGGAACATTTTCCGGTAAAGATATAGCAATAAACGGGTTTTATTCGAGACGGCTATCTGACAGATGGAGTGGCGGTGTTGGAGCCAAATTTATATACTCGGCATTTGCCGATTATAACTCAACGGCTCTTGGTGTAGATTTAGGATTGAGCTACCAAAACTTCGAGAACCTGTTTGATTTTGGTATTACTGTTTCAAATTTAGGTGCTCAAATAAGTACTTACGCCGAACAGCGCGTAGCAATGCCATGGAATATTACAATGGGTTTTTCAAAAGAGTTGGCTCACGCACCTCTACGTTTCTCTTTAACAGCAACTCATCTAAACAGATGGAAATTATACACTTTAGACCCTGAAAGCAATATTATCCAAGAAAATACAAATTTCTTCAAAACTTTGATACACCACCTTATTTTAGGAGTAGATATACAGCCAAACGATAATTTTTGGCTGGCATTGGGCTTTAATCCTAAAAGATCGTCCGACATGCAACTATTGCAAGGAAGCAGATTGAGTGGGTTCTCAATTGGCGCGGGGCTTAACATTAAAAGATTTGGCTTCGGGGTTGCTGTTGCAAAATATCATCCATCGGCAACAACAATGAATTTTAATGTAAATATAATGCTTGGAGATGACGATTATTAGATGTAATTATAATCAATAACGTAAAATAAGAAAGCGGCAATTTTTAAACAAATTGTCGCTTTTATTTTGTAATAAGTAGAATAAATCTACTCTTTTATCTTGTAAATACTATTCATATTACGACCGTAACCGTCATAATCAAGACCATAACCCACAATAAAATCATTGGGTATCTCAAGAGCTACATAATCAAGCTTTACATCATGTTTCAGTGCTTCGGGTTTTAACAGGAGAGTAGCTATTTTAATCTCTTTAGGATTACGTTTTTCCAATTGCTTTATCAACATCAGCATCGTATTGCCCGAATCTACAATATCTTCCACTATCACAACTGTTCTCCCTTCAATATCTTCGGTAAGTCCGAAAATCTCTTGTACATTCTCAGTAGATTTCAAACCCTGATAAGATGCCAAACGAATAAAGCTAATTTCACACGGAACCGAAACCTCTTTCATAAGGTCTCCCATAAACATAAATGCACCGTTAAGGACAGCCAAAAACAGCGGATTTTTACCTTTCAAATCGTTGTTCATTCGCGTAGCAACTGTTTTAACGGCATTTTGGATGTCTTGAAAATCGATAAAATGCTCAAAGCTTTTATCCTTAATTTGAACGATTTCTTTCATTTTACTGCTTTTAGTTGCAAAAGTACTATTTTTCTTTTGACAAAAAAACAAATGCCATTTACTTTTTTACTTTATCCGGATTTTATTGAGAAAAATACTCTTTACTGACAAATCAGACATTCAAATAGAACTCCGACACAAGTTTATTATACTCTTCGGAGTATTTATGTCTTTCAACTTCTATTACCAATTCGTTAGAGATAACATTTGGCGACGGTAATCTCGAAAACTCTAACAACACCCGTTTCGGCAAGCTTTTCGGAGTGGGCAAAATCACTGTTTCTCGGATTACAAACAGCTCATTTAATTGAGCCTCTCCAACTAAAATATCTCGCTGAGTTATCGGATAAATAATTGAGAGTTTACCGTTTTCTGTCAACAATAAATTAGCTGCTTTAAAAATTTCTTTATAAGGCATGGAGTAAGCGTGTCGTGCATTGGCGCGTGCTCTGTCGGGCGACAACAGCCCATCGGCAAAAAAAGGAGGATTAGTAATAATGGCATCAAACCTGTGCGTGCAACAATCAGAAAAATCAAGTAACGATTTGTTTATAACTTCTACACGATCTTTAAAAATTGAGTTCTCTACATTTTCACTTGCCTCTTTCACGGCTTCAACATCTATATCTATAGCGGTAACAATTGCTTTATGATTTCGTTGTGCCGCCATCAATGCTATCAATCCGCATCCTGTACCGACATCTAAAACAGTCTGGCAGTCTTCTATATCAGCCCACGCTCCCAACAAAACGCCATCCGTACCCACTTTCATTCCACATCGACTGTGAGAAACAGAAAATTGTTTAAATGTAAAACAGGAATTGCCCATTACGCCATTTTCTTATATATTCGTATTTTATTCTGCAAAGAAACAGGTTTTCCATAAAAAAACCAATACACTCCTAAGTATTGTAATTATTTGTGGAAAATATTTCATTTTTTACCGCAAACAGGACAGTTTTCTTTACTTTGGCACGAATATTGAAGTATCTATAATTCATAAATTGTTTCATCATTTTGCGTAATTAAAGAAAACGCAACATTATATTATAAGTAAATATTTCTATGTTTCGTACAACTAAAAATATGATAAGCGACGACCTACAAGGCGAAAATGTAATTTCATTCATTGCCGGAGATTTTATGGATGGCAACGAAGAATTAGACGAATCGTTTTTGAAAGAGACACTGCCAATTTTACCGTTACGCAATACCATTGTCTTTCCCGGCAGTGCACTTCCAATATCGGTAGGAAGACCCAAATCTTTGAAGTTGGTAAAATCTTTGGGTAAAAAACAACGATATGTAGGTTTAGTCTGCCAAAAAGACGTCAATATTGAAGACCCCGAACAAGACGATTTATATCAAATAGGTGTTATTGCCGAAGTTATACGTGTTATTGAGTTAGACAATGACAACGTAAGCATAATCGTACAAGCAAAAAAACGATTTGAATGGATATCTTTTACTCAAACCGAGCCGTTTTTTAAGGCTACCTACAAGATTATAGAAAGTCAAAAACCGACTGATGACGATAAAGAGTATAATGCTATTCTGGATTCCATAAAAGATTCTTTAAATAGTATGTTGCACATAATAGGCGAGCCACCGAAAGAGTTGTTGCAAACAATCAATCACAAATCATTCTCGAACATGCTGGTAAGCTATTGTGCCACAAATCTGCCTATAGAGAACAGAGAAAAGCAAGAGTTGCTCAACATAAACGATGAAAAACAGAAAGCATATCGTTTGTTGATGATTTTAAACAGAGAGACGCAGATTCTGGAACTGAAAATGAATATCCAGATGAAAACACGCGAAGACCTGAATCAGCAACAACGCGAATATTTTCTGCAACAACAGATTAAAACCATACAGGAAGAACTGGGTGGCAACACGCAACAGATTGAGATTGACGATTTCAGAAAAAAAGCAAAAGATAAACTGTGGAGCCAAGAGGTTGCGGAGATATTTGAAAAAGAGGTTACAAAATTAGAGCGACTAAATCCGCAATCGCCCGATTATTCTGTTCAGTTTGGCTATCTGCAAACTATTTTGGAGCTTCCTTGGAATATTTACACCAAAGATAATTTCAACCTGAAGAATGCTCAAAGAGTACTGGATAAAGACCATTTTGGAATGGAAAAAGTAAAAGAGCGTATTATGGAACATTTGGCGGTCTTGAAACTGAAAGGCGACCTAAAATCGCCCATTATATGCTTGTACGGACCTCCTGGAGTTGGAAAAACATCGTTGGCAAAATCAGTAGCAGAAGCTCTTAGCAGAAAATATGTGAGAATTTCATTGGGCGGTCTGCACGATGAAGCCGAAATTAGAGGTCACCGAAGAACATATATCGGCGCAATTCCGGGTCGTATAATTCAAAATATTCAGAAAGCAGGCTCATCAAATCCGGTGTTTGTACTGGATGAGATTGACAAAATAGGTAACGACTTCAGAGGCGACCCTTCATCGGCTCTGCTCGAGGTACTTGACCCTGAACAAAATTCCACATTTCACGACAACTATCTCTCTATAGACTTCGACTTGTCGAAAGTGCTTTTTATTGCCACGGCAAATAATCTAAACACTATCCCTCAACCTCTGTTGGATAGAATGGAGCTAATAAATGTAGGAGGCTATATCACTGAAGAAAAAGTAGAGATTGCTCACCGTCATCTGATAAAAAAACAGTTGGAAGCACACGGCATTCCGAAAGATGCGTTTTCGATACCAAAAATAACTTTGGTAAAAATAATCGAAAACTACACGAGAGAATCGGGAGTTCGTGAATTGGATAAGAAAATTGCAAAAGTAATGCGTCGAGTAGCTCACAAAATAGCATTGAACGAAGAGTGTCCAAAATCACTAAAGACAAGCGATTTGAAAGATTTTCTCGGGATAGAGGAGTTTACTCGCGAAAGCTATCAAGGTAACGAGTATGCCGGAGTAGTTACAGGTCTTGCTTGGACTGCCGTGGGAGGAGAGATTCTGTATATAGAAAGTTCTCTTAGCGAAGGGCAAGGCTCAAAACTCACGCTTACCGGAAATTTGGGCGATGTAATGAAAGAGTCGGCAATGATTGCATTGGAATATATTCATTCTCATGCCAATGAGTTAGGTATTGATGTGGGTATTTTTGATAATTATAATACTCACGTTCACGTGCCGGAAGGAGCTATGCCTAAAGATGGTCCATCTGCAGGAATTACTATGGTTACATCATTGGTTTCAACTTACACTCAACGGAAGGTAAAATCTAACTTGGCTATGACAGGCGAAATTACGCTTCGTGGCAAAGTACTGCCGGTGGGCGGAATTCGCGAAAAAATATTGGCAGCCAAACGTGCCGGAATAAAAGAGATTATTTTATGTGAAGACAATCGTAAAGATATTGACGAGATAAAACAAGAGTACATAGACGGACTGACATTTCACTATGTAAAAGATATTAGCGATGTACTCGAAATAGCTCTTTTGGAAGAAAAGGTAAAAAAAGCCAAAATTTTCAAAACCTCGAAAGAAAAAACCGAGTAAATTTTAAACACAAGATAAAAGATAGGACTATAGACCTGTTTTTTATAGAATATTTGCAGAGACGTGATATTTTCGCGTCTCTTTTTTGTAGATTCTATAACCGACAATAAAGATGTATGACTTTTTTTAGCACTATTGTTAAGATGAAGTTGTAGTCTCCTTTTTTGTCTAAAAGTCCAAATAATCAACAATATACCCCACCTTTTTCAATCTGAAATAAAGATATTAATAAAAAAACAACTTTTTCGTGAACAAAAACAGATGAACGTATGTTCATATATACATACAAAATAATTTTTATAGAATATGAGTTTTCCTATAGACAAAAAGATTGATAAAAAAAGATTGGAAGAAGCCGTTTATCTGCTTAAATCTTTATCAAACGAGGTAAAGCTTTCATCGCTATTATTTCTGTCGGATGGCTCGGAAAAATCGGTTTCGGAACTAATGGAAAAAATCGAATGCGAACAATCGTTACTTTCGCATCACCTTACCGACTTACGGGCAAAAGATATTCTCAGTTGTAGGAAAAGTGGAAAAAACTGTTTCTATTCACTCAAAAACAGACAGGTATTACCACTATTGAAATGTGTTATGAACTGTATAGAATAAATATTATATGAAAGATAAACTAAAGAAATATCGGATTTACATTTTAGGAATAGTTTTAGGAACTATCGGCGGCTATCTCTATTATCACTTTATAGGCTGTAATTCAGGAACATGCCCTATCATATCAAATCCATACAGAATGATGATTTATGGTGCAATTATTGGTTTTCTGGCAGCTGATATTTTAAAAAAGAAAAATATAGATATCGACAAAACAGAAACAGATGAATAATCTTTTTTAAAAACAAATATATGAAGTACAATTTAATATTAATAAGTGCTGCAATACTTTTTTCGATTACAGCCTGTGGCAACAACAAAAAATCGGAAGCAAAATCCGAAACAAACAAGGAAATTAATTCACAAAATAATAAAACAATGGCAACAACTATTAATTTAACCAGAGCCGAATTCTTAGCGAAAGTGGCAAATTTGGAAAAAAATCCCGAAAAATGGGAATATCTTGGTGACAAACCCGCAATCATCGATTTTTACGCATCTTGGTGCGGACCTTGCAAAATGATTGCTCCCATATTAGAAGAGTTAGCAAAAGAGTATGACGGACAAATATATATCTACAAAGTAGATACGGAAGCAGAACAACAATTAGCTGCCGAATTTGGCATACGTAGTATTCCTACTTTACTGTTTGTTCCTATGAACGAAGCACCGCAAATGGCACAAGGAGCTCTTCCTAAAGATGCTTTAAAAAAGGCAATTGACGAAGTTCTACTTAAAAAATAACTATTGATTATGAGTCAGATGTTTTTTGAAAGCAAAAGTAAATATGGTTTTGATGAAACAGTTGAAAAACTGACTGAAATCATCAGAGAAAACGGTTGGTCGATACCTAATGCACATGATTTGCAGGCAACAATGAAGAAAAACGGATATGCAGTTTCATCTGTTAAGGTGTTTGAGTTGTGCAAACCGAATTACGCTCACCAACTTTTATCAGACGATTCACTTCGCATCTATTCAAACATGATGCCATGCAGAATATCTGTTTACATGAAAGATGACAAAAGGACTTATATTTCCCGAATGAATTCGGCTATAATGGCAACTCAAATCGGGGGAACGATACAAGAAGTTATCTCACAAGCTTTTCAAGATGTCGAACAATTCATTGAAAAAGTAACAGAATAGTTTGAAAGCAGATAAGAAACTGTATCAAAAGCGCCTATTCGATTGTTTTTTGTCATTGCCTAAGGGCAATGACAAAAACGAACGAATGTCAGGCTTTTGAGACAGCCCCTACAATTATATGATTACAAAGAGATGAATGCATTAATATTGACACTGCTCCCTTTCTTTTTTATTACGTTTTATTATTCAGCACCGATAGCCGATGTGTCCATAGCTGTATATTGTCTTTGAGACAACTCTTTATCGAAAGTATAAAGACCGAAACCGTTATCACCAATCAATCTCAACGCATCTATCATTCCTTGTGCATTTTCCTCTTCTTCTACCTGCTCATTCACAAACCAACGCAACATATTATCTGTAGCATATTCGTTTTCGCTGCGAGCTAATGCTGTCAAATCGTTGATAAGGGCAGTAACAACTCTCTCGTGTTTCAAAGTCTCTTCAAACGCATCTAAAACAGAATTCCAAGAAGTTTGCACTTTTTCAATCGGAGCTAATTCAACTCTGTTTCCTTTCGCAACAAGAAAGTTCATCAGTTTGTGTGCATGATCTTGTTCTTCTTTAAACTGTATTTTAAACCAATTTGATACGCCGGGCAGTCCTTTATTGGCAAAATCCATCGACATAGACAAATAGAGATAAGCCGACCACAATTCGGCATTGATTTGCTTATTAATAGCTTTTTCTAATTTTTCGCTTACCATAATTCTTTAAATTTTTAATTGTTATTTTTAGTTTAAGTATAATTGAAATAACAATTTGGTCATAAATTTGTTTATCTAATAACTAATTATTCAAAATATATTCATAATTTTCTTATCGAATACAACTAAAACAAAATATTAGTATCTTTGTAGTTCGAAAGGATGCAATTATCATAGATAATTATTATAAAAGCAATGGCAAATCTATTAAAAGATAAAATGATGAAATACGATGCCCCGCAGAAATTTAAATCGGCAGGCATCTATCCATATTTTAGGGCAATTGAAAGCGATCAGGATACGGAGGTGGTTATCAGCGGCAAAAAAGTGTTGATGTTTGGCTCAAATGCTTATCTGGGACTTACCAACCATCCGAAAGTGAAGGAGGCGGCAATTGAAGCCACACGAAAATATGGAACAGGTATGGCAGGCTCGCGTTTTCTTAACGGAACATTGGATATCCACCTTGAGTTAGAAAAGAACTTGGCAAATTTTATGGACAAAGACGATGCCGTTATTTTCTCTACCGGATTTTCGGTAAACGAAGGAGTTTTAGGTTCTCTTACCGGACGAGAAGATTATATACTGTGGGATGAAAGAGATCACGCATCGATAATTGAAGGTACACGTGTCTCTTTTTCAACAAAATACAAGTTCCGACACAATGATATGGCATCGCTTGAGAAACAACTTAAAAGGTGTAACCAACAGAAAGTAAAGCTAATAGTTGTAGATGGCGTTTTCAGTATGGAGGGCGACTTAGCCGACCTGCCGGGAATAGTTAAACTGGCTAAAAAGTATAACGCCAATATCATGGTAGATGAGGCACACGGCTTGGGTGTTTTGGGCAGGCGATATAATGGAAAGGGTACTGCCGACCATTTCGGACTACTCCACGATGTAGACTTAATTATGGGTACATTCAGCAAATCGCTGGCATCCATCGGCGGTTTCATCGCCGGAGATTACCACACCATAAATTACTTGAGACATAATGCGCGTACCAATATATTCAGTGCAAGTATTACCCCCGCGGCAACCGCAGCCGCTCTGGCAGCATTGAAAATATTGAAATCGGAGCCTGAACGAGTGAAAAAACTTTGGGAACTGACCAATTACACCATAAATCAATTCAAGGAAAGAGGTTTTGAATTAGGTCCTACTTCCACACCTATCATACCTCTCTATGTAAGAGATAACGAGAAGACGTTTCTCATTACCAAACTTTTGTTTGAAGAGGGTATCTTTGTGAATCCAGTGGTTTCACCGGCGGTTGCATCCAACGAAACACTTATTCGATTCTCCTTGATGGCAACACATACATACGAACAGATTGACTATGCTATAGACAACATAGAGAGAATATTTATAAAACATGATGTTAAATCATTGACCGGACAGTAAAAAAATAATTATCGGATACATTGCCTAATGTCATTATAAATTGCCATGCCATTGATGGCGTGGAGTATTTGAAAGCAGCATAAAGGGCTTTATCACAAGTCTAAATAAATTTTGGCTAAAGCCTTATATCTTGTTAATCTCTAATCCACAGCTAAAAAAGGCTGTGGCAATTAAATTCAAATAAATAATATAATAATCATCATAAATTATTAATTTTTTTTGTAGCACCAAAATCTAAAAGAATAAGTTACTTTGCAAGTTATCGATTTATCAAATAAAACGGCAGTAGATATACTACCGCCCGTGGTAGCCACGCTCGGTTTTTTTGACGGTGTACATATAGGACACCAACATCTTATAAATCAAGTTAAGAAAAAAGCGGCAACTTTGGGTTGCCCGTCGGCGGTTATCACTTTTCCTATTCATCCCCGAAGAGTATTGCAGTCTGATTATCAACCAAAGCTTCTTTGTGGATTTGAAGAAAAATTGGAACTGCTTGCCAAAACAGGAATAGATTATTGCTTTAGCTTGCCTTTCACGAAAGATTTATCAAAACTAACCGCACAACAATTTATCTCAACCATATTGAAAGATAAGATTGGAGTTCAATCACTTATTATAGGTTACGACCACCGTTTCGGATACAATAGAGAAGATGGTTTCGAAAAGTATTGTCAATACGTGAAAGAGGTAAATATTGAGATAGAGCAGGCAACGGAGATGCGAATAGATGACGAGGATGTGAGTTCGTCAAGAGTAAGACGATTGTTACTTGCCGGAGATATTCAGAAAGCAAATCGCTTATTGACATACAATTATCAAATATCGGGAAAAATTGTACAGGGCTATAAAATTGGCAGAACAATAGGTTTTCCTACAGCCAATATAGAGATTTGGGAAAGATTTAAAGTTGTTCCACAATTTGGAGTATATGCCGTATTGGTTCATATTGATAAAGAAACACACGAAGGCATGTTGTACATTGGCACCCGCCCTACACTGCAAAACGGCTCAAATATTAGTTTAGAGGTGAATATTTTTAATTTTGAAGATGACTTGTATAACAAGTCGATAACTGTTGAGTTTATTGATTTTATACGTGCCGATGAGAAGTTTGCCAGTATAGAACTTCTTGCAGCACAAATTGGAAAAGATAAAGAGTGTGTGAAAACAGTTCTTGAAGATTACAAAAAAACTAATCGTAACCTTTAACGAAAAATCCCCTTTTTATTCAATGCTCTCTGGTAACGTGTCGCGTTACGTGAATGCTCGGCATGTGTTACTGCAAAATTATGTCTTCCCGACAAATCTTCTTTAGCACACATAAACAGATAGTTGTGCGTTTGTGGTTGCAGAGTTGCATCAATAGCTTTTATAGATGGCATACGAATCGGTCCGGGTGGCAAACCTTCTACCCTGTAGGTGTTATATGGCGATTCTGTATCTAAATGACGATACAAAATTCTGCGCAAAGAGAAATCGCCGACAGCAAATTTCACCGTCGGATCAGCTTCCAATCGCATTCCTTTTTTCAATCTGTTCAGATAAAGCCCCGCAACAATAGGATATTCATCTGAAAAGGAAGCCTCTTCTTCTACAATTGAAGCCAAAGTAGAAACTTCTATTGGTGTCATATTTAGCGCTTCGGCTTGCGACAGTCGTGTTTCGTTCCAAAATCTGTCATACTCTTTTTTCATCCGTTGCAAAAAGTTATCCACGCTTATATCCCAATACACTTCGTAGGTGTTTGGAATAAACATTGCAACGATAGTTGTACTGTCGAAGCCGAGTTTTTCTATTGTTTCTTTGTTATTCAATTCCTTCAAAATAGAAACGCTGTCAATCATAAGTTGCTGCGAAATACGTCCCGCCAAAATCTCTTTGGTACGAATATTATTGAAAGTGATATTCATAGGGGTTTGTTGTCCGTTTCGCAACAAACGAATCAGATGAGGCATGGTTGTATTAGGTCGTATCTCGTATCTTCCGGTTTTAATCTGATTATTGTTATAGTTAATTCTTTGTGCCAATATGCGAAATATTTTTTCGGAAGGCAGACCGATTTCATTTAGTTTTGTTATAACTTCCTCAATTGTGTAATCCTTACCGATATAGAGATATTCGGTCTCTTCAACTTCAAAGGGTTTGAAAATCATGTTTTTTAAAACAAAAAAGGCTACAACACATAGGATGAATGTTGTAAGTAATATTATAGGAAAAATTATATTTCTTCTCGAAGAGTTCTTTTTCATAAATAAACGTCAATTAGTGTAACTGCAACACAAATGTAGATAAATTTCGAATAAAAACAGTGTTTTTGTTTGACAAGATGAAAACATTTTTGTACTTTTGCAGTCGATTTGTTCACAAAGTCACCAAGGAAGTGTGGGTGAGTGGCTGAAACCACCAGTTTGCTAAACTGACGTACGGGTAACTGTACCGGGGGTTCGAATCCCCCCGCTTCCGCCAAGTACAAAAATAAATAAAGTTTCGAGTTAGTGTACACAAACTCAAACGGCTGCAAGACAAACATCGTAAATATCAATCGTTTACGGTGTTTTTTTACGCTTTATTATACCCATTGATTTTTTACTACATTTTATACTACAATAGTTCGTTAAGTTTTCAATTAATATGCTGATAATCAGCAAAATAAGTGTTGAAATATTTATATAAATCACTGAAAGTCAGTATCTTTATAGGTAATTTCAAGACTTACAACCTTAATAAATTTCAGTATCATTCACTTTGCGAACAAAGTTTTTTATCATTAATAAAAGCAGCAGTCTCAAAAGTAAGGCACATCACTATGTTGTCATACTGAATGGAGCTTTTAGCGGAATGAAGTATCTGTTTTTTTAGATGCAAGACACAAGAGCAAAGACTTAAGACGTTTTTATAATATTTCCTGCAAAAGTTGACAGCTGACAGCCAACAGCTAAAGCTAATGGCAAGATAGATTCTTCACTTC